>DASQEJ010000060.1:0-9843 GCA_035633715.1 Actinomycetota bacterium
GACGCCCTCGGGATCCCCGCGGACGTGTTCGAGGAGATGCAGGCGGCGAGCGGCGACGAGGTCGAGATGGCCGTGTGGGTCGACGAGGAGGGCTTCACGCGCCGGTTCAGCCTGCCGGTCACCGCCTCGTTCCTGGTGCCCCGCCTCGGCGACGAGCTCGTCGTGATGCAGTTCGACGTGAGCGACTTCGGCGAGGACATCTCGATAGAGCTCCCGGCCGACGAGGACGTCCTCTCGCTCTGACCTCCCGGAAGCGCGATACTTGACTACTCGGTCAAGTGAATCAGGAGGACCACCGTGGCCCGTGAAGCCGTCATCGTCGAAGCCGTCCGCACCCCCCTCGGCAAGAAGAACGGGGCGTTGAAGGACTGGCACCCCGTCGACCTGCTCGCCGAGGTGCTGCGCGAGACCGTCGACCGCTCCGGCATCGACGCGGCCCTCGTCGACGACGTCGTCTGCGGGTGCGTGTCTCAGGTCGGCGAGCAGTCGCTGAACGTCGGCCGCAACGGCTGGCTCGCGGCCGGGCTCCCCGAGGAGGTCCCCGCGACGACGATCGACCGGCAGTGCGGCTCGTCCCAGCAGGCCGCGCACTTCGCGGCGCAGGGCGTGATCAGCGGCGCGTACGACGTCGCGATCGCGTGCGGCGTCGAGAGCATGACGCGCGTCCCGATGGGGAGCAGCGCGCAGACCGGCGGGTGGCCGTTCTCCGAGAAGATGATGGCGCGCTACGAAGGGGGCCTCGTCCCGCAGGGGATCTCGTCCGAGATGATCGCGGAGAAGTGGGGCCTCACGCGGGAAGAGCTCGACCGCTTCGGCGCGCGCTCGCACGTGAAGGCCGGCGAGGCGACCGAAGCCGGAGCGTTCAAGAACGAGATCGTCCCGATCAAGGTCGCCACCGACGACGGGCAGGTCCTGTTCGACCGCGACCAGGGCATCCGGGCGCCGAACATGGAGAAGATCGCGGCCCTCACGCCGTCGTTCAAGCCCGACGGCGTGACGACCGCGGCGAACTCGTCGCAGATCACCGACGGCGCCGCCGCTCTGCTGGTCACCACGCCGGAGAAGGCGCACGAGCTCGGCCTTCGTCCCCGCGCGCGGTTCGTGTCGTTCGCCCTCGCCGGCACCGACCCGATCACGATGCTCACCGGTCCGATCCCCGCCACGCAGAAGGCTCTGGCGAAGGCCGGGCTGTCTCTCGACGAGATCGACCTCGTCGAGATCAACGAGGCGTTCGCGAGCGTCGTGCTCGCGTGGAAGAAGGAGCTCGGCGTCGCGGACGACTGGTTCGACGAGCGCGTGAACGTGCACGGCGGCGCGATCGCGCTCGGCCACCCTCTCGGCGCCTCGGGAGCGCGACTCATGACCACGCTCGTGAACGCCCTCGAGCAGCGCGGCGGCCGCTACGGTCTGCAGACGATGTGCGAGGGCGGGGGCCTGGCGAACGCCACCATCATCGAGAGGCTCTAGCCTTACCGGGCCTTGCTCGACATACAGCTCGTCCGCAACGACCGCGACGCGGTCCTCGAAGGCCTCGCAAAGCGCATGGAGCGCGCCGAGGCCGATACGACGCTGTCCCAGGTCCTCACGCTCGACGAGGAGCGGCGCGCGCTGATCGCGCGCGTCGACGCGGAGCGCCAGCGCCGCAACGAGGAGGCGCAGCGGATCGCGGCCGCGAAGCGGGCCGGGCAAGAGGTCCCGCGCACCTCCGACGGCGGCGCCTCGAAGCAGGCGCTCGCCGAGCTGGAGGGCGACCTCCGCCGCGTCGAGAGCGAGCTCAACGACCTCATGGCGGGCTTGCCGAACATCCCGGCGGACGACGTCGTCGCGGGGGGCAAGGAGGCCAACCGGGTCGTCAAGACGTGGGGTGAGGCTCCGGCCCTCGACTCTCCGCGGGACCACGTCGAGCTCGCGACCAACCTGGGCCTCGTCGACTTCGAGCGCGGCGTCAAGCTGGGCGGGTCGGGCTACTGGATCTACCGCGGGCTCGGCGCGCGGCTCGAGTGGGCGCTCGTCACCTGGTTCGTCCAGCAGCACCTCGACGCCGGCTACCACTTCATGCTGCCGCCGCACCTGCTGCTGCACTCCGCGGGATACGCGTCGGGGCAGTTCCCGAAGTTCCGGGACGACGTCTACCACCTCGCGAATCCCGACGGGAAGGAAGGCCAGTTCCTGCTGCCGACGTCGGAGACCGCGATCCTCGGCGCGTTCCAGAACGAGACGCTCGACGCAGCCGAGCTGCCGATGAAACTGTTCGCATACACGCCCTGCTACCGGCGAGAGAAGGCCGGGACGCACTCGGACGAGCGCGGGACCGTGCGCGGCCACCAGTTCAACAAGGTCGAGCTGTTCCAGCTCGTTCCCGAGGAAGCGGCGTTGGACGCGCTGGAAGAGATGGCGGCGCGGGCCGAGGGCCTCGTCGAAGGGCTCGGCCTCCACTACCGCCGGTCGTTGCTGGCCGCGAGCGACGCGAGCGCGGCCATGAAGAAGACCCTCGACGTCGAGGTGTGGATGCCGAGCACCGGCAAGTACAAGGAGGTCTCGTCGGTGTCGTGGGCCGGCGACTACCAGGCCCGCCGGGCGCGCATCCGCTACAAGGAGAAGGGCGGGAAGCCGCGCTTCGTGCACACGCTGAACGGGTCGGCGCTCGCGACGAGCAGGATCTTCCCGGCGATCCTCGAGCAGTACCAGGAGCCGGACGGCTCCGTCCGCGTGCCCGAGGTGCTCCAGGCCGCGGTCGGGACCGACCGCATCACGCCCGCCGGCTAGACGGGCTTCAGCGGGGGCCGGCGATGGCCCTGGACGAGGACCATCTTCTCGCGGCAGTGCGAGGGGGCCCGGTCGGAGGCCGCGACCTCGACCTTCAGCTCGAGCCCGCACATCGTGCAGACGTAGCGGAACGAGTCGTCGCTGACGTCCTCGACCTCCGGGTCGGGCGGGACCTCGCCGGCGCTCCGGAAGTAGCTGATGCCGAGGTAGAGGATCGCCCCCGCCATCGCGAGCGCGATCGCGGCGCGGAGGTACCCGAACGGCTGACCGAGCACGGCGATCAGGACGGCGACGACGACGATCGGGCCGAGCCCGGGCCGTTTCACGGCGCGGGCCGCCTCGGCGGGACGCGAGCTTCTCCACAGCGGAATCCACAGACGTGGATAAACCACAGCCTTGTGATTTCCGGGTGGGGCGGGAAGCCGCTCAGTGCCACTGGGTCGCGACGACGAACGCGGCCGAGATCAGGCCGAGCCCGTACCAGAGGATCCACGCCGCGTTCTCGCCCGGGAAGAGCCCCAGATAGTTGCAGATGATCATCACGACACCCGTCAGCAGCAGCGTGAAGAACAACGCCCCGACCCACAGCGGTGAGGTCTTCGGGTTCGTCTTCGGAGGCGGCTGGCGGGTGACCCGCTTCGACTTGCTCTTCGGCATAGATCGAGAATGTTAATCGGTTGACCGATACTTCCTCTATGCAATGGGTGCGGGTCCTCGGCAAGCTCCTGATCTCGATGGGCGTCGGGGTCTTTTTGTTCATCGTCTGGACCCTCTACGGGACCGGCATCTACACCCAGCAGCAACAGCAGCAGCTCGCCGAGGAGTTCGATCGCCTTCCGGCGCTCGAGCGGCAGACCGAGAAGGGCCAGTCGTTCCCCGCGGGGCCCCCGCCCGGCTACGACCCCGCGCCCGGCGCCCCGATCTTCCGCATGCACCTGCCGACGATCGAGGACAAGCCGATGATGGTGGTCGAGGGCGTGGGCACCGACGAGCTCAAGCTCGGGCCCGGCCACTACCCCTCTTGCCGCCCCGGCTTCGAGCGCCCGCTGTGCACGTCGTACGAGGAGTCGTATCCGGGCGAGCGCGGCCGCGTGATCGTGTCCGGTCACCGCACGACGTACGGGATGCCGTTCTGGTCGCTCGACAAGATGGAGAAGGGCGACCCGATCCACTTCGAGACGCAGTGGGGCGAGTACACGTACCTCGTCACCGGCAAGGAGGTCGTGCCCGCGAACTCGGACGCGATCGTCGTGCCGTCGGACAAGTACGAGGTCGTGCTGACCACCTGCAACCCGCGCTACTCCGCCGCGGAGAGGCTGATCGTCTACGCGGAGCTGGACATGGAGGCGGCGGCGCGATGAAGCGGTCGTGGAAGTCGAAGGTGCTCGAGCTGCTGCTGTGGGCCATGGTGGCGGTGGCGACGGCGGTCGTCCTCGTGATGCTGTCCGAGGAGATCCTGCCGGCGAACTTCTAGCTCAGTCGTCGTTGCGCTCCTCGCGCCGCTCTTCTCGTTGGTCCTGACGTTCGTCGCGCACGTCTTCGAGCTCGCGCAGCTCCTCGCGGCGGTCGAGGCGGGGGCCGAGCTTCGTCGTGACTATCGAGATCGTCACGATCACGATCAGCAGGCCGACGACCAGCGAGGCGACCAGCTGGACGGTGTACTTGCGCGCGTCGCTCATCCTCAGCTCCCGAAGAAGTAGTCACCGGCGGACGTCGCCCACGTCAGCGCGAGGAGCCCGAACAGCGTGAGGCCGATCGCCGGGAGGAAGCGCCCGAGCGCGTGCCACCAACGCACCGCGACGACCTTGATCGCGAGCACCGCCACGACGAGCGTCCCGCCGATCACGTGCAGCGCCGCCCGTCCGGTCTCCTCGCCCGCAGCGTGCTCGACGCCGTCCTCGTAGCCGAAGTACGCGATGCACATGAACGCGACGACGAGCGTGAGGAGCAGGATGACGTCGCCGATCGACCGGTGCGCGAACGACGCCGCCCGGGCCTGGAGGAACGGGAGCTTGAGCTTCCCGTAGCCGACCGCCATGAGGAGGATCTGGTAGACGGCGAGGGCGAGCACGACGGTGGCGAGGACGATCTTGACCCCCGACACGTTGCCCCGCGTGATCTCCTCGACGAAGTCGTCCATGGCCAAGTGCGAGGAGAGTGGCGATGAAGCTTCTGCTCGTCGACAACTTCGACTCGTTCGTCTACAACCTCGCCCAGGCCTTCGGCTCCCTCGGCGCCGAGCCCGTCGTCGTCCGCAACGACGCGTCGCTCGACGACCTCCTGGCCGAGGAGCCCGACGCCGTCGTGATCTCGCCCGGCCCCGGCTCGCCCGCCGAGGCCGGCGTCTCCATCGACGCGATCGAAGCGTTCGCCGGGCGCGTCCCGGTCCTCGGCGTGTGCCTCGGCCACCAGTGCATCGGCGCCGCGTTCGGCGGGATCGTCGGCCGGGCGAGCGTCGGTCCCATGCACGGGAAGACCTCGCCGATCGAGCACGACGGCACGGGCGTCTTCGCCGGGCTCCCGTCGCCGTTCGAAGCCACTCGCTATCACTCGCTCGCGATCGCCGACGACGGGTGGCCCGACGAGCTCGAGGTCACCGCGCGCGCGACCGACGGCGTCGTGATGGGCGTCCGCCACCGCGACCTACCGGTCGAGGGCGTCCAGTTCCACCCCGAGTCGATCCTCACGGCGCGGGGGCCGGAGCTGCTGGCGAACTTCGTCGCCGCGGCGAAACGCTAGGCGAAGAACGAAAACAGGCTGAGGAACGCGAACAGGTCGTCGCCCGGTAGCGCCGCGCCGCCCGGCTGCACGTAGAGGATCGCGGTGTCGCCCGGCGACACCGGCGTGTCGGGGGCCGGGTCCTGGTCGCACACCGTCCCCGGCGGGGCCGCGCAGGCGCCTTCCTCCTGGGTCACCGAGAGCCCGAAGTCGTTCTCGAGGAACGCCTCCGCGGTGTCTGCGTCCTCACCTCGGACGTCGGGCATCGGCTCCTCTTCCGGCCCGGTCGACACCGTGATCGTCACGACGTCGCCCTCCTCCATCGGGGTGCCTGGGTCGGGCTCCTGCGCGATGACCTCGCCGGGTGGCGCGTCGTCGGGCGCGGTCAGGACGTCGGGGACCAACCCGAGGCCCTCGATCTCGGCCTCGGCGTCGTCCTGCTGCTGCCCGACGACCGACGGCGCGGGGATCTCGGCCACCCCTCCGGAGACGACGAGCGCGACCTGGTCGCCCGGCTCGACCTCGCTGGGCGGCGCCGGCGACTGCTCGAGGACGGTGCCCTCTTCCTCTTCGCTCTCCTGCGGGGTGATCGTCCCGATCCTCAGGTCGGCGTCGCGCAGGATGTCGCGAGCGTCGGGGAGGAGCTCGCCGCGCACGTCCGGGACCTCGAACGGCTCGGGCCCCGTCGAGACGAAGATCGTGATCGTCGAGCCTTCCTCGGCGTCCTCGCCGGCCGCGGGGTCCTGACGGAAGACGCGGCCCTCCTTGCGACCGGACGGCCGCTCCTCGACGTCGACCTCGAAGCCGCGCCGTTCGAGTCGCTCCTCCGCGTCCTCCTGCGTGAAACCGACGACGTCCGGGACGTTGACCTCGTCGCCGCCGAGGAAGTTGTTCGCGAGCAGCCACGCGCCGAGCCCGAACAGCGCCAGGATCAGCAACGCGGCGAGGACGTACCAGCCGCCGCGGCGAGGCTCCGGCGCGGGCTCGTACTCCGTCTCGGTCCGGCTGAGGACCTGCGTCCCCGTCGCGACCGGCGCGACGACCGTCTGCGTAGCCATCAGAGGAGTCGCGTGGACCTTCTGGCCGCTGAGGAATCGCTGGAGGTCCTCGCGCATCTCGTGCGCGCTCGAGTACCGGTTGTCGGGGTTCTTCGACAGCGCCTTCAGCGCGACGGCGTCGAGCTCGCGCGGGACGTCCGGGTTCACCGTCGAGGGCGGGACGGGATCCTCGCGCACGTGCTTGTACGCGACCGCGAGCGGAGCGTCGCCGCTGAACGGGGGCCGGCCGGTCAACATCTCGTAGAGCACGCAACCGAGGGAGTACACGTCCGAGCGCGCGTCGACGGGGTTTCCCTGCGCCTGCTCGGGCGACAGGTACGCCGCGGTCCCGATGACCATGCCGGTCTGCGTCATCTGGGTCTGCTCGGTGCTCCCACCCAGCGCCCGTGCGATCCCGAAGTCCGTGACCTTCGTCTGGCCGGAGCTCGTCACCATGATGTTCGTCGGCTTGATGTCGCGATGGACGAGGCCGGACGAGTGGGCGCGCTCGAGCGCAGCGGCGACGTCGGACGCGATCTCGGCCGCGCGCTCCGGCATGAGGGCCCCGCTCTCACCGACGATCTCGCCGAGCGACTTGCCCTCGATGTACTCCATGACGATGTAGTACGCGCCGTCGTCCGCGCCGTAGTCGTAGAGCGATACGACGTTGGGGTGGTTGAGGTTCGCGGCGGACTGGGCCTCGCGGCGGAAGCGCTCGACGAACGAGCGGTCGCGCGAGAGCCGGTCGTTCAGGACCTTCACCGCGACGTCGCGGCCCAGGAGCTCGTCGCGGGCGCGGTACACCTCGGCCATGCCCCCGGACCCCACGGGCTCGACGACCGCGTAGCGACCTCCGTACGTGCGGTTGCTTGCGCTCACTCCTAGTCCTTGTCCTTTTCCTTGTCTTTGTCCTTGGCGTGCCCGGGAGCTTCTTCGGAGTTGCCGGGGCCTTCTTCGTCGCCCTCGTCGTCACCCTCGTCGGGCTCTTGCTCGATCTTTCCGGTGCTGACGATCAGGGTAACGGTCTCACCCGGCGCGACCGCGGTTCCCGCCGCGGGCTCCGAGCCCAGCACCTCGTCCTTCTCCTCCTCGCTCGGCTGCTCCCTCGACGCAACGACCAATCCCTGCTCTTCCAGCAGCTTCTCCGCCTCCTTGAACGGCATCCCCGCGAGCGACGGAAGCTCGTATGACTGAGACGCCGGTTCGGTCGATCGGGTTTCGCCGGGCTCGGA
Organism: Actinomycetota bacterium; assembly: GCA_035633715.1. Lineage (GTDB taxonomy): Bacteria > Actinomycetota > CADDZG01 > CADDZG01 > WHSQ01 > JALZEG01. The sequence continues at coordinate 7,754 of DASQEJ010000060.1, forward strand.
CCGCTGCGTCTGTCCCCGCGCCGCCGCGGGCCGGCGCTCGTCGTCGTCCGACCGCGTCAGCAGCCACACCCAGATGCCGGCCGCGAGCACTGCGAGGACCAGCGCCCCGGCAAGCACGCGCGCGCCGAGCCGGCGCGGGTCGTACCTCGCGCCCGGAATCGGCCACACCGTCGTCGGCGTCGTCGCCCCCGCGGGGCCGATCACCTGGGTGGTCCCTGCCGCTCCGGCCGGCAACGGCGCCGTGGCCTCGCCCCCTTCGAGCGCGGCGGCCATCGCGGCGGCGTCCGGCCACCGCTCGGCGGGGTCCTTCGCGGTCGCGCGGGCGACGATCGCGTCGAGCGACTCGGGGACGCCCGGGTTCACGGAGCTCGGCGCGGGGACGTCGTCGGAGACGTGTCTCAGCGCGACCGACAGCGGCGAGTCACCGGTGAACGGGAGCGCAGCCGTCAGCATCTCGTACAGCACGATCCCGGCGGCATAGACGTCGGTGGCGCCGGTGACGGGGGCGCCCGAGGCCTGCTCCGGAGCCATGTAGTGCGCGCTGCCGAGCACGGAGCCCGTCGCGGTGAGCGTCGAGTCCCCCGCCGCCCGCGCGATGCCGAAGTCCGTGACCTTCACGCGGTCGTCGTCGCCGACGATGACGTTCGCGGGCTTGACGTCGCGATGCACCAGCCCCGCCGCGTGCGCGTGCGCGAGGGCGGTGCACAGCTGCGCGCCGATCGCACGCGCCCGCTCGGGTGGCAACGGTCCGCCCTCCCTCAGGACGCGCGCGAGATCGCGGCCCGGCGCGAGCTCCATGACGATGAACCGCGTCCCGCCGTCTTCCCCGTAGTCGAAGACCGCGGCGACGTTCGGGTGCGACAGCGCCGCTGCGGCGCGGGCCTCGCGCTCGAAGCGCGCGACGAAGCGTTCGTCGTCCGCGAGGCCGCCCTTCAGGAGCTTCACCGCGACGCGCCGGTGCAGCCGCTGGTCGGTCGCGGCGTAGACCGTTCCCATGCCCCCCGCGGCGATCTGCTCCTCGAGCAGGTACCTCTCGCCGAGAAGGCGGCCGCCTACCATCCTCTGCTGATCGCCCGGTCCGTCTCCAGGATCTGCTTCGCGAGGGGGGCCGCGAGCGCGCCGCCGGTCGCCTCGGACCCGGCCGAGCTGCTCTCGACGATCACCGCCACCGCGAGCTGCGGGTCCTCCGCGGGAGCGAACGCGATGAACCACGCGTGGGGGCTCTCGCCGGGGACGGTCTGGGCGGTCCCGGTCTTGCCGGCGACTGCGACCCCCGGGATCTGCGCGGTGGTCCCGGTGCCGGTCTCGACGACGGCTTCCATCATCTCGGCGACGTCCGCCGCGGTCTCCTCCGACATCGCGCGGCCGAGGGTCTCGGGCGTGAACGGCTCGACTATCCCGCCGCTCGGGTCGATGACCTGGCGGACGAGCCGGGGCCGCGGGACTTCGCCGCCGTTCGCCACGGTCGCGGCGACGAGAGCCATCTGCAGCGGAGTGGCCGACACGTCACCCTGTCCGATCCCGGCGAACGCGCGGAACGGGATGTTGTCGTCGCCGACGTCCGGGAACGTGCTCGCCTCGGTCGCCACGTCGAACGGGATCGGCTCGTTGAACCCCATGGCCTCGGCGACGTCCCGCAGACCCTCGTAGACGTCCATCCCGAGCATGGCGTACGTCGTGTCGCACGACACCTCGAGCGCGGTGAACAGGTCGATCCGTCCCGCCCCGGTGCACGCGGTGCGCGTGAAGTTCGTGAGCCCCCGGTCGGTCTGTGGGATGCACGGATCCCCCGTCTCCCGCGGTCCCTCGCAGGGGACCAGCGAGGCGGGGTCGGGGAACGTGCTCTCGGAGTCGTACTGCCCGGACTCCAGCGCGGCGGCGGTCGTCACGACCTTGAACGTCGACCCGGGGGCGAAGCTGCGCGAGGTCGCGCGACTGATCAACGGGCTCGTGCGCGAGTCGGGGTCGAGGGTCTGCCGGTAGCGGCGGACCTCCTTCGTGTCGTGGAGCGCGAGCGGGTTCGGGTCGTACGAGGGGTTGCTCCACATCGCGCGCACCTCGCCGGTCTGCGGGTTCAGCGCGACGATCGC
>DASQEJ010000061.1:0-4024 GCA_035633715.1 Actinomycetota bacterium
GAGGGCGGCCAGCTCAAGTCGACGGTCTTCTCCTGCAGCGAGGCGATGTGCACGTGGATGCGGGTGCACGGCGGGACGGGGGCCCCGAAGGTGCGGCTGCGGCCGGACTTCGCCCGGTCGAACGTCGCGTACGCGTTCACCGACCACCACCTCTACAGGTCGTCCGACGTGTGGGGCTTCTCGCGGATCGAGACCCCGTGGCCGGCCGAGTCGAGGTTCCGCGACCTCGCGCTCGTGGGCTCGGGGGACACGCTGTTCGCCGCCGTCCACGCGATCGCCGATGCGGAGGAAGGCCTCTACCGCAGCGACGACGGCGGGGCGACGTGGTCCCGCGTCCGGTCGCCTCTGTTCCGGCAGGGCGCGGCGTCGATCTCGATCGCGGACGGGCGGATGCTGGTGTCGCTCCCGGACAAGGGCCTCGCGTGCTCGTCGGACGGCGGCCGCCGGTGGTCGCGGCGGTGCGCCTAGGCCGGACGGATCAGGGGTCTTGGAAGACGAGCACCCCGACCATCGTCACGGACTGCAACGAGCCGGTGGCGCACGAGGGGGTCTTCGTCGCCTCAGCCGCCTGGAGCGAGAAGTCGCCGACGCCGATCACGTTCAGCGACTGCGACCTGATCTGAAGGGTCCACGACCCCCACGAGCCCGTCAGGAGGTGCGACCCCGAGAAGCCCTGGGGGCCCTCCTCGTCGAAGGACTGGTCCCACGAGCCGCTTCCGAGGGTCGTCCCGCACGACCACGCTGCCGCCGAGCCGGCCCCGCCGGCCGCGGTGCCGCCGAAGGCGCTCCCGCTCAGCGTGTGGGCGCACGACTGGATCCCCGGGGTCGTGAGGTCGAGGTCCGCTGCGCCCGTCGCCTCGAGCTCGTACGCGGGCGCGGAGACCGGGGGCCGGACGGGCGAGTGGAAGCTCAGCGTGAGGCGCAGCGCGCAGGCGCCGCTCCAGAGGTCGGCCCGCGCGGGGGCCGCTCCGGCGGTGACGAGCAGGATGGTGAGCAGTGCGGCCGCTACCCGGGGCCGCTTCTTCGTCCGGTCCATGTGGGAGAGGACGTTTGACCTCCGGGAGGGGACTCCTCCCCCGGCGAGCAAATCGAGCTCGCCGGGGAGGAGGCGCTTCGGCTCAGCAGCACTTGATCCTTCCGAGGAGGTCTATCGGGTACTCGGCGAGGCCGGTAGCGGCCAGCGTCATCAGAATTCCCGCAACCTTGAGAAGCTTTGTCTTCATGCACCCTCCCGGGTTAAAGCGGCGGACGGACGGTGTCGATCTTAAATAGGACGTTGTCACTGTCTACTCGGGGTGTTACAAAACGGGACATACTTGGGCTTAACCACTCCCAAACCCGCTGTGAGGTAGGCTTTGGTTTCTTAACTAGTCGTTACGACCCAACCCGCGGGAGGATGGATGAGCTTCGCCAGAAGGCTCAAGCAAGCGCGGCTGTCTGCAGGAATGACGCAGGCGCAGCTCGCCGAGCCGATGTACACGCACGCATACGTGAGCACTCTCGAGGCCGGTCGCAGGCAGCCGTCTCCGACCGCAGCCAAGCACTTCGCCCAGAAACTGGGCATGGACGTAGACGAGCTGCTGACCGGTCGACCGCCTCACCTGGCGGCGTCGCTTCGTTCGACGTTGCAGGAGGCGAGGATCGCGCTGTCCCGCGGCGAGTTCGACGAGACCGTAACGGTCGCCGAGAAAGCCCTGAAGGACGCCAAGAAGTACCGGCTCCTGAGACTGCAGGCGATCGCGATGGAGCTGCTGGCTCTCACCGCCGAGCGCCGTAGCCAGCTCGGCCAGGCGCTAGAGCTCTACCAGGAAACCGAAGAGCTTCTCCGGGACGAGCCGTTGACGGCGCTGGCCGATGCTCGCGCCGGCCGCATCCGATGCCTCCACATGGACGGCGATCCGCGTTTCGCCATCTACCTCGGCGAGTCCTTGCTCGAGCAGATGCGGCACAAGGGCCTCGACGATCCCGCGGCGAAGCTCCGCATCCAGGCGCCGATGGTCCTCGCCTACTTCGAGACCGGGATGAGGCGCCAGGCGAGCGTGGTGGCCGAGGAGCTGCTGCGCATAGCGCCGCGCGTCACCGATCCGTTCAAGCTTGCGGTCATGCACATGAACGTCGGGAACGTCCTGATGCAAGACGGCGACATCGCCGACGCCGACGACGCCTTCCGCCGGGCCGAGGACTACTTCCGGAGCCTCGACCTCCAGACCGAGCTCGGCCGCGCCCACTTCATGCGCGGGTACAACTTCCTCGAGAACGAGAAGCTGGACGAGGCCGAGCACGAGCTCTCGGTCGCCCTCGAGATCTTCGAGATGACGTCGAGCAAGGTCGACGAGGCGCGCGCTCACTCCGAGCTCGGGCGTCTCGCGCGGCTGCGCGGGGACATGGACGTCGCGGTGAAGCGCCTGCAGAAGGCGTCGGCGCTGCTCAAGGAGGCGAAGGACGCCGCCGAGCAGGCGATCGTCCACCGCGAGATGGGCCTCGCCCTGGCGGACTCCGACCCGGACGCCGCCCAGAAGAACCTGCGCAAGGCGATCGTGCTGTTCAACAAGATCGACGACGTCGTCGAGGGGGCCAAGACGTACCGGCTGCTCGGCGAGTTCCTCGAGGTCGAGCGCGAGGCCGACGCCGCGAAGAGCGCCTACCTCGAAGGGCTGCGATTGCTCGAGAGGATGTGACGTGAGCGACCGCGAGGACACCACGATCTACGACGTGGTCGTCAACGACGAGGAGCAGTACTCGATCTGGCCTTCGCACAAGGACCTGCCCGCGGGCTGGACCCGCGAGGGCAAGACCGGGACCAAGCAAGAGTGCCTCGACCACGTGAACGAGGTCTGGACGGACATGAGGCCGAAGAGCCTCAGGGACCGGATGGACTCGGGGGCCTGACGCGAAGCCGTTCCTCTTCGAGGATGGCGATGCAACCGGCCAGGGACGCGAGATCGACTTCGTCGGTGAGCCGGCGGAGGGCCCGCAAAACGTGCGCCGCCCCCTGGTCGTGCAGGTGCAGGACGATGATCCCGGGGTGTGTTCCGGGCGGGTACGCGCGGAGGTCTCCGAACCCCCGATCCAGCGTCACCACGATGCGACCCTCGGCTTGCGCCGCTGAAGCTACGTCACGGTCGTTCGCGCCCACGAGGTCCTCGTCGACGACGGTCGATACGTCGTGGCCCGCCTCCGTGAGGTGGACGGCGGCGCTCGCGGGGAGATTCTCGTCGAGCTTGATCTTCAAGACGCGGAGGGCAGGGGCCGGACCTCTTCTCTCGCGAGCTCTGCTCCGTAACCCGCCGCGGCCCGGATGCCCTCTAGCGTGAGGGTCGGGTACTCGTCGAGGATCTCGCGCTCGGTCATCCCGGCCGCGACGCAGTCGAGCACGACACTCACCGGCACGCGCGTGCCGCGCACGTGGGCCTGCCCGTGCAGGATCTCGGGGTCGGTTGCGATCAGGTCTCGCGAGTCCGGCGTCACGGGACCATTTTGGACCAAACGGCTAGTGGATCACCAGCTCTAGGTAGTCCGGCGGCGGCGGGACTTCGGCCCCCGTGCTCTCCAGCAGCAGCGTCTCTCCGTCGCGTCCGCACTCGCGGAAGCCGCCGAGGCGCAGCGTTATCAGCATCATCCGGTTGCGGTCGTTCGGGACCAGCTCGGCGACCAGGCGCGCCCCCGCGGCCCTCGCTCGGTGCATCACGTGGTTCAGCATCACCGTGCCGACGCCGCGCGCCATCACGCGGCACGACATCAGCAGCAACTTGAGCGTCCAGACCTCGGCTCCCGTCTCGACGAGCGCGAGGCCGATCTTTCCGTACGTGCCGTGTTTGTCCTCTAGCTCGGCGACCAACAGCAGGTGCGCCTCCGACTCGGCGTACGACCTCAGCTCGTCGTACGAGTAGGTGCGCCCCGTCGTGTTGAGCTGGTTCGTCCGGACGGTGAGCTCCTCGGCCCGCTGCAGGTCGTCCTCGCCCGCCGGCGAGATCGTGAACCGCATGCCGAGGCTCGCGAGGAACTCCTCCTTCGGGCCGGAGAA
>DASQEJ010000062.1:0-3593 GCA_035633715.1 Actinomycetota bacterium
CGGAGCCCGAACCGGAACCGGAGCCCGAACCCGAACCGGAGCCCGAACCCGAACCGGAGCCCGAACCCGAACCGGAGCCCGAACCCGAACCCGGGCGCGCCCGGTGGGTGGGGCAGGTCGCGCTGCTCCTGCTCGTCGTGCTCGCCGTCTCGCTCGCCCGGGCCGGGCCCGAGCCGCAGGCGTTCGTCTCGCTCGGCCCCCTTCGCACGCCGAACTGCTACGAGCTCCGCTTGTGGGCGTCGGTGGCGGATCCCGGTGTGCGGTCGGAGATCCTGGGCCTCGACGACGAGCTCTCCTTCCTCGCGATCGAAGGTGACAGGGCGTTGTTCGCGATCGAGTCTCGCGAGCGCCCGTTCGTCAACCTGTACGAGGCGCGGTCTTCGGGTGCGGTCGACGCGCTCGGGACCCTCGACCCCCATCTCCCTGCCCCGAAGTCGCTCCGCGTCACGGTCGACGCAACCGGCTTCGGCTGCCACCGCGACGGCAAGGCCGAGCGCGGCTGCCGCCTCGCGGACCGCCTCCTGACGTCGATCCCGCGCTCCGTCCGCAAGGAGTGGAGCGAAGGGTTCCGTCGCGTCGACGTCCACCTGCTCTCGCGCAGCAGCGCACTGGTCGTCGGATTCGACGGCGCGACGGAGACGGGCTACGTCGTGACACGCGGCGACGATCCCGTCGGGTCCGACCCGGGGGCCGTCTACGTCTACAGGCCCGGCCCGGCGTTCGAGATCGAGACGCGAAAAGGCGCCGCCCCCGTCAGGACGGCGCCCTGTCGATCTTCGTGACGGCTACGGGCCGATCCGGACTCCGATGTCCTCGATCGCGTCCCACCACCAGCAGCAGCCGAACGGGCCCTCTTCACAACAGGCCATCGTCGACTGCACGTAGTCGTCGACATCGGGCAGCCGCTGGCCGCCGACGACCGAGCTCAACTCCTCTACGAAAAGCTCGCGCATTGGGATCGCCCTACGGAAGGATGTCGTCGAGGGAGACCCCGCAACAACCGAAGGGGCCCTCCTCGCAACAAGCCATCGTCGTGTAGGGACCGTCCGAGGAAGCTCCGCCCTGGACCGCGGCCAGCTCGTCGATGAACAGCTCGCGCATCTTCTCCACTTAACCCTCCTTTCGACCGGTATCGGCCGGTATTGTGACCGCTTCGGCGAACCGGCTCAAGTCGCGAAGACGCCGCCCCGAAGGGCGGCGTCCGAGTCAGCGCTGAGCTTCTAGCCCCAGGCGATGATGTCGCCGAGGCCGTACCAGTTACAGCACCCGTCCATCGGGCCTTCCTCGCAACACGCCATCGTCGTGTGCCAGCAGTCGGGGCAGTCCTTGCCCCCGGTGACCTCGGCCAGCTCGTCTACGAACAGCTCACGCATCTTCCCAAGCTCCTTCCCCACGTCCCGGTTCCTCCCGTCGAATCCGCCGATTGATTCGGGTTCTAGCGGCCCAATCCCTGCTACGGGCCGACGTCGATGAGGTCGGTGATGCGGTCCCACCACCCACAGCACCCGTCGAAGGGCCCTTCCTCACAGCACGCCTCGGTCGAGTAGTGAGGGCCGCCGTGCAACCCCCCGCGCACGTCGGTCAGCTCCTCGATGAACAGCTCGCGCATCCGCCGCCTCCTCCCAGTCGGGCAATCGGCCGGTATTGTCCCTTTCCTGTTCGGTTTGCTCAAGTCGTGGGTAACCGCGCGAAAAAGGCGCCGCCCCCGAAGGAACGGCGCCCGATCCGAAAACGTCGGTCGTCCTAGACGGTCTCCCCGCAACAGCCGAACGGGCCCTCTTCGCAGCACGCCATCGTCGTGGCCGTCGGCTTGCCCGGGACGCCACCGGGGGCGCCTCCGCGTACGTCGCTGAGGTCCTCGATGAACAGCTCCCGGATCTTCGCTTCCTTGCTCATGCTTTTCCCTCCCAGGTCTGGCGGACTCCGGGATTGTCTAGGAATACTCACCGACCGCTCAAGGGGGTTGTTAAACAAAGACGAAAAATCTCTAGACGGGCACGTCGCCCTCCCGGCCCCAGTAGTGGACGCGGTGCCGTTTGCCCTCCGCCGGCAGGACCCTCCAGGCTCGGGTCGACTCGCGCCACACGGTGTAGTCGAACGTCCCGTCGCCCGTGTAGTCGCCCGGGACCGGGACGTCGAGGAGATCCCTCCGCCCCCACGTGACGAACACGTTGGCGCCCCGCCCGCTCGGATTGACGCGCCACTCGCCCTGGGACGGACGCCACACCGCGTAGTCCGCGCGGCCGTCGCCCGTGTAGTCGCCGGCGACGGGGATGTCGCCTTCTTCGGCGTTGCCCCACGCGACGGAGTCCCGGCCCCCGCCGCTGAACGAGACGTTCCAACGTCCCGTCGCCGGCCGGTAGAACGCGAGGTCGGCCTTGCCGTCGCCGTCGTAGTCCGCCGGCGCCGGGAGGTCGCCTTCCGAGCGGTCGCCCCACTCGATCTCTCGCACCGCGGAGTCGTCGCCGCTGCTCGGGTCGATGCGCCACCGCCCGTCCTCGGCGCCGAACACGGCGCGGTCGGTGATCCCGTCACCGTCGTAGTCCGCCGGCACCGGGATGTCGCCGGGCTTGCCGAACTCGACGATCTCGTGGGCGAGCGAGTCCCCGCTCCTCACGTACCAGGTTGCGTCCGACGGACGCCACGTCGCGAAGTCCGCAACCGCGTCGCCGTCGTAGTCGCCGGGGACCGGGATGTCGTTGCCGCGCTGCCGCGCCCAGTCGACCGCCGCGTTCTCGCCGGGGGCCGGACGCACGTGCCAGGCCCCCGTGCTCGGACGGAACACTGCGGGGTCCGCGTCGCCGTCGCCGTCGAAGTCGCTCGACGCGATCGAAGAGGTCCAGTACGGAGCGGGCGGGGCGTCTTCGTCCGCGCCGGCCTCGCCGGCCCCGTTCTCGTCTTCTCCGCCGTCCTCGGCCGCGCCGTCCTCGCCCTCCTTCTTCTCGGACTCGGCGCCGGCCGCGCCCTTCTCCGGCTCGGGGGGCTCGGCGACGACCATTTGGACCTTCGACCCGGGGGGCACGAGGAGGTTCGCCGCCGGGCGCGTCGAGATCACGAGGCCGGGCTCGACCTCCTCACTTCCTTCGGCGACCTCCTCGATGACGAAGCCCATACCGGTGAGCTCCAGGCGCGCGGTCGCCTCGTCGAGTCCCACGACGTTCGGGATCGGGACGGGACGCGGCCCTGCCGACACGAAGACCTTCACCTTGGAGCCCTTGCGGATGCGCGCCCCGGCCTCGGGCTCCGTCCCCAGCACCTTGCCCGCGGCGGCCCGGGACGTGTGCTGACGCGCGACGGCGGCCTCGAGTCCCGCTTCCTCCAGGCGTTCGGTCGCGCCGGCCGCGTCGAGGCCCTCGAGGTCGGGGACCGTGGTCCACAGCATCAGAAACGCGACGAGCGCGGCCAGCAAGGGGGCCACGACCGCCGCGAGCGCGACCACCCACCCGGGGATCAAGGGCCGTTGCGTCAACGCGGCGTCGAGCTCTGCCGGAGGCGTGTCGGGGTCGTGCGCGACGACGCGGTAGCGGTAGGACTTCGCGCCGCCGATCCAGTTGCGCGGGCGCGGCCGGACGCGCACGTCGACCTTCTGGCTG
>DASQEJ010000063.1:0-7293 GCA_035633715.1 Actinomycetota bacterium
TGCGCTACCGCGCTGTGGTGCGAGATGACCGTCGACGAGATGCTGAACGTCGACCTCTCCTACGCGCCTCCGTTCTCACCGCTGTGGGACCCGGTCCTGATCGCGGCGCGCAAGACGTGGCAGGCGGTGCAGGGATAGCGGACGCCGCCGAGCTCCTCGACCTGGCGACCGAAGCGGCGCGACGCGCCGGCGCCCTCCTGCTCGAGCGGTTCGCCGGAGACGCCACGGGCGTGCGGACGAAGTCGACCGCGACCGACCTCGTCAGCGACGCCGACACCGCCGCGGAGCGCACGATCGTCGAGACCGTTCGTGCGGCCCGCCCTCGCGACGGATGGGTCGCGGAGGAGGGGACGAGCGCCGAGTCGTCCACCGGGATCACGTGGGTGGCGGATCCGCTGGACGGCACCGTGAACTACCTGTTCCGCATCCCGGTCTGGTGCGTGAGCGTCGCCGCGGAAGACGACGACGGCGCTCTGGCCGGCGTGATCCACGACCCGAACCTCGGCGAGACGTTCACGGCGACGCGCGGCGGAGGCGCCTTTCGCAACGGCGAGCCGATCCGTGTGAGCGACCGCGCCGACCTCGCTACGGCTCTGATCGCGACCGGGTTCGAGTACGACGCGGGGCTGCGAGCCTTCCAGGCCGGCGTCGTGGCCGACGTGATCCCCGCCGTGAGGGACATCCGGAGGGGCGGATCGGCGGCTCTCGACCTCGCGGGCGTCGCGTGCGGCCGCCTCGACGGCTACTACGAGTCGAGCACCCAGCGGTGGGACAAGGCGGCGGGGAGCCTGATCGTCGCGGAGGCCGGGGGCATCGTGACCGAGCTGACGAACCCGAGCGGCGGCACGCCCGGCGTCGTGGCGGCGGGGCCGGGCATCCACGCCGCCCTCGCTGCTCTCGTCACCCGCTAGCGGCGCGGAATTTCCCTTCGCCTGCTCCGTTAGTTTGAGTCGTATGGACATCGTGAACCCCGCCGTCGAGCGGTACCTGCGGGACCTCGCCGCCTCGGACGACGAGCTCGTCCTCGTCGAGATGGAGAAGCTCGCCGAGGACGAGGGCTTCCCGATCATCGGCCGTCTGTGCGGCCGCTACCTCGAGATGCTCGCCCGCTCGATCTCGGCCCGTCGCATCTTCGAGATGGGATCCGGCTACGGCTACTCCGCTTACTGGTTCTCGCGCGCCACCGGCCCCGAGGGCGAGATCCACCTGACCGACACCGATCCCGGCAACGAGAGGCGCGCTCTCGACTTCCTGCACAGGGCGGGCCTCGACGCCCCGATCCGTTACCACGTGGGCGACGCCTTCGCCGCGCTCGACGAGGCCCAGGGCGATTTCGACGTCGTCTACGTCGACATCGACAAGCACGGTTACCTCGACGCGTGGAATGCCGGGAAGGAGCGCGTGCGCGTCGGCGGCTACTACGTCTGCGACAACATGCTGTGGTCGGGTCGCGTGACCGGCGAGGTGGAAAAGGAGGACACGCGGCCGCACTGGACCGAGGCGATCGTGGCGACGAACCGCGCGATCGCGGACGACCCCAGGTTCCGCGAGACGATCAATCCCACGCGCGACGGCGTGGTGGCCGCCCTCAGGATCGCCTGAGTGCCGCGAGGACACGGGCTGGTCCCACCGGATGCGCCCGAGCGGCCCGCCCGCCCCGGGACTTTCCGCCGGATAGCCGCCACGTTCCGGCCGTACCGCCGGCAGGTCATATTCGTCGCGAGCCTGATCCTCGTCACCTCGGGCCTCGGCCTCGTGAACCCGTTGATGATCCAGTACGTCTTCAACGAGGTCTTCATCTTCGAGGGCTCCGACTCCGAGAAGATGCGCACGCTGTTGATCGTCGTCGTGATCATGGTGGCGACCCCGATCGTGTCCGGCGCGCTGGGGCTGTGGCAGACGTACACGAACAACCTCGTCGGCCAGCACGTGATGCAGGACCTCAGGAACTCGCTCTACGCGCACCTCCAGCACATGCCGCTGCGGTTCTTCACGTCGACGCGCACCGGTGAGATCCAGTCGCGCCTCTCGAACGACGTCGGGGGTGTCCAGAGCGTGCTCACGGACACCGCGTCGAGCATCCTGTCGAACATCTCGACGGTGCTTTCGACGGTAGTCACGATGTTCGTGCTCTCGTGGGAGCTGACGGTGCTGTCGCTCGCGATCCTGCCGCTGTTCATGGTCCTGTCGAAGAAGGTGGGCGCGGTTCGTCGCGAGGTGTCCGGCCGGACCCAGGAGTCGCTGGCCGACCTGACGGCGCACATGCAGGAGACCTTGTCGGTGTCCGGGATCCTGCTGTCGAAGGCGTTCGGCCGCCAGGCCTACGAGATCGACCGCTTCCGCAAGGAGAACCAGCGGCTGTCGCGGCTCGAGATCAAGCGCACGATGGTCGGCCGCGGGTTCTTCGCTCTCGTCCAGATCTTCTTCTCGATCACGCCGGCGTTCGTGTACCTGGTCGCCGGGATCATGTTCCTGGACGGCTCGGTCGGGCCCGGGATCGTCGGGACGATCGTCGCGTTCACGACCCTGCAGGCCCGCCTGTTCTTCCCGATGGGCCAGCTCCTCAACGTCAACGTCGAGATCCAGTCGGCGCTGGCGCTGTTCGACCGCATCTTCGAGTACCTCGACCTCGAACGCGACATCGTCGACCGCGACGGTGCGATCGCGCTGAGCCCGAACGACGTCCGTGGCGAGGTCACGTTCGACAACGTGTGGTTCAAGTACGACCGGGCCGAATCGGACGTGACTCACGATCGCGACTGGACGATCGCCGGCGTCGACTTCACGATGCGGCCGGGCGAGCTGGTCGCTCTCGTCGGGCCCTCGGGGGCCGGCAAGACCACGCTCACCTACCTGCTGCCACGTCTCTACGACGTCGACCAGGGGGTCGTGCGGATCGACGGGACCGACGTGCGCGACGTAAAGCTCGAGTCGCTCGGCGAGATCATCGGGATGGTGACGCAGGAGACCTACCTCTTCAACTCGTCGGTGCGCGACAACCTCCGCTACGGCAACCCGGACGCGACCGACGGCGAGATCGAGGCCGCGGCGCGCGCCGCTCACATCTGGGACCGCATCGCGGAGATGCCGCAGGGGTTCGACACGGTCGTCGGCGAGCGCGGCTACAAGATGTCGGGAGGCGAGAAGCAGCGGCTCGCGATCGCGCGGGTGATCCTCAAGGACCCGCGCATCCTCGTGCTGGACGAGGCGACGAGCGCGCTCGACACGCACTCCGAGCGGCTCGTGCAGGAGGCCCTCGACCCGTTGATGAAGGGCCGCACGACGCTCGCGATCGCGCACCGGCTCTCGACGATCCTCGCGGCCGACACGATTCTGTACCTCGACCGGGGCCGGATCGTCGAACGCGGCTCGCACGCGGAGCTGCTCGCGAAGGACGGCGCGTACGCAGCGCTGTACCACGAGCAGTTCTCCGACGGCCGCGTCGAGACGAGGTGCGAAGATGGCCTCGTCCTCGCCAGCGGAGAGGTAATTCACGACGGGTCGCCTCGGCGAGCCGCCACGGAAGAGCAAGAACGACAGGAGGCCGTGTGAACGTCTCGGGCAAGGTGGCGCTCGTAACCGGAGGGGCGTCGGGCCTCGGCGGCGCGACCGCCGCGGCGTTGCACGACGCCGGCGCGTCGGTCGTGATCCTCGACCTCCCGTCGTCCGAGGGCGAGGTGCGGGCGAAGGAGCTCGGCGACCGGGCGCGCTTCGCCCCCGCCGACGTCACCGACGAGACCGAGGTCCAGGCCGCGGTCGACGTAGCGGCGAACGACTTCGGCGGCCTCCACGTCCTCGTCAACTGCGCCGGGGTCGGATGGCCGGGCCGCGTCCTCACCAGAGAGGGCAAGGCGACGGACATCGAGCGCTTCGAGGCCGTCATCCGCATCAACCTGATCGGGACCTTCAACGTGATCCGGCTCGCCGCCGCGCAGATGGCGTCGCAGGAGCCCGACGGCGAGGAGCGCGGCGTGATCGTGAACACCGCGAGCATCGCCGCGTTCGACGGCCAGATCGGCCAGGCCGCCTACGCGGCGTCGAAGGGAGGCGTGGCCGGCCTCACGCTGCCGGTGGCGCGCGACCTGGCGTCGAAGCTGATCCGCTGCGCCACGATCGCGCCGGGCATCTTCGACACGCCGATGCTGGCGGGGCTGCCCGAGGAGGCGAGGGCGAAGCTGGCGGAGAACGTCCCGCACCCGCACCGCCTGGGGGACCCGGCCGAGTACGCGGCCCTCGTCCGGCACATAGTCGAGAACCCGATGATCAACGGAGAGGTCATCCGCCTGGACGCGGCCCTCCGCATGCCCCCCCGCTAGGACGCGCTCCGGTCCTCATTGAGGAATGCGTTACGCATTCCGTGACGGTCGCCTCGATGAGGGAACCGTCGTCGACGGGCTAGTGGGTCTCGGCCGTCACCGGTTCCAGGGCCGCATCGTGCGGCTCCTCGTCGGGCTCCGACGATTCGCCCGCCGCCGGGGCGGCGGCTTCGGCCAGCTCGCGGTCGAGCTCGCGCCATTCCTTCTCGGCCCAGCGGAGCTTCTCGACGGCGGATGCCAGATCCAGGAAATGGACCGGGACGATGGAGGCTCGGGGGCGGAGGTAGGCGTCGCCGATGAGAGCGTCGAGCTCCCGTCGCGCCGCCGTCAGCTTGTCGTGGATCTGCCGGAGCCGTTCGATCTGCTCGGCGCTGTACCCCTGCGGCTGTAGTCCCAGAACCAGGCTCCTTCCTGAACCAAACAGACCCGAGGGGCGCCGGCGGTCACGCCAGGCCAGAGTACATCGCCCCTGATTCTGGGCACAAGCGCACGAAGCCCCGACTCACGCCCCCTCAACGCGTATCCTGCGGCCCGATGCTAGCCGAGGAGACCGTCAAGAAAGTCCTCGCCGCCGCGCTCGGCGGTGGGGGCGACCTCGCGGAGCTCTTCGTCGAGGATCGGTCCTCGACGGGCCTTCGTCTCGAGGACCGCCGGGTCGAGGACGTGGCGTCCGGACGAGACGCGGGCGCCGGCGTGAGGGTGGTCGCGGGCGAGCGCTCCTCCTATGCCTATACGAACCTGCTGACGGAAGAGGGTCTGGTCGAGACCGCGCGGGCCGCCCGGGCGGGGCTCGCCGGCGACGCCGGATCGGTCGCCGATCTCACCCGGTCGGAACCCCCCGTCGTCCATCCCGTGACGACTCCGCCGGACGGGGTCTCCGCGGCGGACAAGGTCGAGGCGCTGCGAGCGGCCGACGACGCGGCCCGGGCCGCGGGCGGCGAGGTCCGCCAGGTCGTCGCCTCCTACGCCGACGTCCGCCAGAAGGTCCTGATCGCGTCGTCGGACGGGCGTCTGGTCGAGGACGACCGCACGCGCGTCCGCTTCGTGTGCCAGGTCGTCGCCGGCCGGGAGGGGCAGATCTCGACGGGCTTCCGGGCCCCCGGCCACTCCGGCGGCTTCGAGCTCCTCGACACGTTCCCGCCCGCCGAGATCGCCGCGGTCGCCGCCGAGAAGGCGATAACGATGCTCGACGCCCGGCCCTCGCCCGCGGGCGAGTTCCCGGTCGTGCTCGCGCCGGGGGCCGGAGGCGTCCTCATCCACGAGGCGTGCGGCCACGGCCTCGAGGCGGACACGCTCGTGAAGAACGCGAGCGTGTACGCGAACCGGGCGGGAGAGCGCTTCGGCTCCGAGGACGTCACGATCGTCGACGACGGCGGCGACGTCGGGGCCTGGGGCTCCGTAGGCGTCGACGACGAGGGGACGCCCGCGCAGCGGACGGTCCTGTTCGACCGGGGGGTCCTGACGGGCCACCTCAGCGACCGCCTCTCCGCGCAGAAGATCGGCCACCCGCCGACCGGCAACGGCAGGCGGCAGTCGTACGCGCACCTCCCGATCGTCCGCATGACGAACACGTACCTGCTCCCCGGGCCGGACGACCCCGACGAGATCGTGCGTTCGGTGAAGCGCGGCGTCTACGCGGCCAGCTTCGCGGGCGGCGAGGTCAACCCCGCGACCGGCAACTTCGTCTTCGGGATGTCGGAGGCCTACATGATCGAGGACGGGAAGCTGACGTACCCGATCAAGGGCGCGCAGCTGATCGGCAACGGGCCGAAGGTCCTCCACGTGATCGAGGCCATCGCCGCGGACTTCGACCGCTGGGAAGGCGTGTGCGGCAAGGACGGTCAGCACGCGCCGGTCACGAACGGCATGCCCACGGTCTTGCTCGGGACGATGACCGTCGGCGGGACGGAGGCCTAGCGTGGCGGAGCTCCTCGATCTCGCGCAGTCGATCGCCGAGCGGTCGCAAGGGTCGGAGCAGGTCGAGGCGTACGTCACCCACGAGCGCGACTTCTACGTGAAGGCGTTCGAGGGCGAGGTCGAGGCGATCTCGTCCGCCGAGCCTCGGGGCGCGGGCGTCCGGCTGATCTCAGACGGCAGGGTCGGCTTCGCGTACACGACCGACCTCACCGAGGGGGGCCTCGCGGCCGTCGTGGCGCAGGCGCGCGAGAACGCGTCCAGCGCGACGCCGGTCGAGGCCGCCGGCATGGCCGAGCCGTGGACGGACGCGCCGGAAGACGTTTCGGGGCTCGTCGACGAAGACCACCGGCGCGTCGATCCCGACACGAAGGCGGCGTTCACGATCGAGCTCGAGCAGGCGACGAGGGCGATCGATCCCCGCATCCGCACGGAAGAAGCGATCTACTCGGACTCCGACACCGAGGTCGCGATCGCGACGTCGGCGGGCGTGGCCGGGTCCTACCGCCGCACCGACGCGTGGTGCTACTCGGTAGCGATCGCGGAGGACGGCGACGACACGCAGGTCGCGTTCGAGTTCGACCTCGCCCGCGGCCTCGGCTCCCTCGACGCGCAGACGATCGCCGAGCGAGCCGCGCAGCGCGCGCTGTCGATTCTGGGGGCGAAGAAGATCCCGTCGGCCAGGATGCCGGTCGTCTTCGATCCGTACACGTCGGGTCAGTTCCTCGGCGTGCTGGCCGCGGCCCTGACGGGGGAAGCGGTGCAGAAGGGACGTTCTCTGTTCGCCGGCAAGATCGGCGAGCAGGTCGCGGCCCCCGAGCTCTCGCTGATCGACGACGGGCGGGTCGCCGGGGCCCCCGGGTCCGCGCCGTGGGACGCGGAGGGCGTGCCCACCCGGCGCACCGCCGTGATCGAGGGCGGGACCCTCGGGTCGGTCCTCTACGACGTCACGAGCGCACGCCGCGAGGGCCGGGCCTCGACGGGCAACGCGACGCGAGCGGGGTTCAAGTCCGGCCCCCACGCGGCGCCCACGAACCTTGCGTTCGATTCCACCGGCCAGTCA
>DASQEJ010000064.1:0-11336 GCA_035633715.1 Actinomycetota bacterium
AGCAGGAAGGCCAGTCGCTGCAGGGGCGCCACCTGCACGCGATAGAGCTCTTCCAGCCGCTTCGAGCGGCGGGTCACGATCTTCTCGGCTTCTACGTCCATGCCCTACAGACTCACGGCGTCTCGGGTTGGTGTCGCGGCCCCCACGATTACCCTGCCCTACATGAGGAGGAACAGCCCCGGCCGCACGGTCTGCACGGCGACGGGCAAGCGGCGCTACGACTCGTACTTCGCGGCGAAGGCGGCGTCGCGCGAGATCCGCGACACGATGTACGAAGACCACGGGAAGCCGTACCAATGCGAGTCGTGCCGGGGCTGGCACCTGGGCCGCTCCCAGCCGTTCTGACGTTTCGCCGAGGAAGGTGGCCGCGCATCCCAGCGATCCCTCCCGACGGGCGGCGAGGCCGTCCCAAATGGTCCGATTGGAGGGTTTACTGGCCGCCTCTGCGTAGTTACGTTCCCGGAGAGGCGGACGAACGTCCGGGGTCTTCGGGTTGCGGGGGGATGAGGATGCGTACGTGGTCGCGCGGTCGGTTCGGGTATCCGGCGGTTGGACTGGTCGTCCTCCTCCTCGCGAGCCTGACCGCCGGTCCTCTCGCAGATCCAGCGACGGCTGGCGGGGCATCGCTCTCCGTCCTCCGGTGGGACGTCGACTACGCCACCGGTAACGTTTCGTACGACCTCGCGCTCGACGTCACGGGGGCGGCCGCAGTGGGTGCGCCGTGCGAGGCGTACTGCAGCTGGCGGATAGAGCTCTGGTACCGGGACGGCACGACAGAGCTGAGTCGCGGAAGCGTCGCGGGCGGGTCCGAAAGCTCGGCCAACGACTTGTCGATCCGCCGAACGGCCACCACGGTGCTGCCCGAAGCCACCCATCTGCGAGCAGTCGTCGAGCCCAAGTACAACGCGGCCGGGGCCAAGTACGTGACGGGCTGGCACGAGGTGAGCACGCCGTTCCCCACGGGGACCGTATGGCTGGAAGTGGGGAAGTGGTTCCGCGACCCCGCATCCGGGAGCGCCGAGTACGACGTGACCCTGAGCTGGGCGGGCGCGGCACAGCTGAACGGCCCGTGCGTCAGCTACTGCCGCTGGCGCATCGAGATCTGGTACCAGGATGGGACGACGGACGAGTGGCGCGGGGGCCTCGGCGGAGCGACCGTCTACGCGCAGAACACATGGTCCACCAAGGTGAGCGTGGCCCGAACCGAGCAACTTCCGAGCGTGACTCACCTGCGGGCGGTGCTCACGCCCGCCGGCCGCGTCCCCGGCGAGACCTACGAGTACTGGCGCTTCGTCGGTGACCACATGGTCGACGACCGTGACGTCGTGCCTTACGAGATCGCCCTCGCGGCCCCGCTCGCGGCGGCCGCATCGGACAGGTTCTGTGACGTCCTCGCAGTCGCGGGGGGCGCCCTGCCCAGCGTGGAGCCCGACAGCCCGCCTGATGCGTGGAAACGGTGCGTCGAGGCGGTTCGTCTATACGGGCCGAACATCCGCAAAGTGCTGGCGGCGGTAGCGACCGCTGCTGGCGGGAGCCTCGCTATCGACTACTTGCTGGACGAGCACGTCGACGAGGGCCCGACGCCGACCCCTGAGGAGGAGGCGAACCCGCCGCTGCCATGGGTGCCGCCGGACACATGGGAGGACAACGGTTGCGAGCGCACGATCCCGCCGGAAAGCGTCGAAGCCGTGGCCGACCATGTGGAATCGAGGCATGCCTGGGGCTCGGAGGAACCAGGGAGCAAGTTCTACCCTCGGGTCGACTGGAGATATCTCGCTACGGTAGACGCTCTGAGGGTGCCACCCAGCCCGAGCAGCAAGCCTGAATGGGCCGACTTCCGCTGCGAGCGCGTAGTCGAGTTCCATCGCCACGTAGGCGTGGACCAGGTCACGGGAAAGCCGACGAGAACGTACACAGTGGTGACTCGGCGGTCTGATGGGAGTCTTGTGACGACTCATCCGGGGGAGCCGAAACGATGACCGAGCAGAACGAACGCCAAGAGCAGCAACGTAGGGCGGAGCTCTCCGACGCCGTCAAGTTCACAGAGCGGCTGCGGTCAAGCGACGAGGTCGGGTGGACGGGGATTCGGCAACGTCTCGAGGCTGAAGGGGTGTCTCCCGACGACGCCGCGGTCGCCACGCTCTTCCCCGACGACACGAACCTCCTGTACGGGGTGATCCTGACGCGAGACGACCGCTGCTTCTGGTTCACCTTCGAGTACTCCGCGACGGAGCCGTGGGAGCTGCTCGAGTGGGGGAGCGTGAGCTCGAAGCTGCGGCGGGCGTACGAGAAGGACCTGCCGTACGCGCGGACGATCATGGATGGCGACACGGGGTAGAGCAGCGACCCGGACGCGCGGCCCCCTCGCGCTGCGTTCCGGAATCCGTAGCTGACGGCGCGGTGAGCACCCGCTAGGCTCCCGGCGTGGCCCCGCCCGAACCGCAGATCTCCGCTACCCACCGGCTCCGGCTCTCGCAGGCCGACGCCCATTACGGCGGCGGCCTCGTGGCCGGGGCGCGGCTCCTCGAGCTCTTCGGCGACCTCGCCACCGAGCTCTGCGTCCGCTCGGACGGTGACGAGGGCCTCTTCGCGGGCTATTCGGACGTCTCGTTCCTGGCCCCCGTCCACGCGGGTGATTTCGTCGAGGTCCGGGGCCGGATCGTCCGGAAAGGCCGCACTTCCAGGGAGATGCAGTTCGAGGTCGTCCGGTACGCTGTGGGCCGGCCCGACGTCTCGGACTCCGCCGCCGACATCCTCGACGAGCCCGAGCCACTGGCTAGAGCGACCGGCACGTGCGTGGTGAAGCAGGACCGTCAGAGAGGGAGTGATCTGATTGGTTAGAAGGGTGGAGGGGATCCGGGCAGTCACGTACGACTGCTGGGGCACGTTGCTTCGGGACCGCGACTGGGAGGGCGCCATGACGAAACGTCTGGGCGCCCTCAGTCATTTCCTGGACCTTCCCGAGGACGAGGCGCGTGCGCTCCTCGACGAGGCATGGGCGCGTCACGACGAGGCGTGGAAGCAGGTCGAGAGCTTCGGCCCCGGCCGCATGGCCGCGTACTGCCTGGAGGAGAAGGGGATCTTCGACGACGACAAGATCGCCCAGCTGACGAAGGAGTTCGAAGAGGCGAGCCTCGAGGCCGGCGTCGAGCAGGTCGACGACGCGCGCGACACCCTGAAGACCCTGAAGGAGAAGGGGTTCGGCATCGGGCTCATCTGCGACACGGGCTTCACCCCCGGGCGCGTCGTCCGACAGCTGCTCGACGACGCCGGGCTCCTCGAGTACTTCGACACCCTCTGCTTCTCCGACGAGGTCGGCGTGCCGAAGCCCGGCAACGAGATCTTCTCGAAGGCCCTGGCCGAGCTCGGCGTGCGGCCCCCCGAGACCATCCACGTCGGCGACCTGAGGCGCACCGACATCGCGGGCGCCCATGACGTCGGGATGCACGCGGTGCGTTTCAAGGGCGTCCACGACGACAAGACCGACGCCCCCGAGGCCGAGGTCTGCATCGACCGGCACCCGCAGATCCTCGAGGTCCTGGACCTCGTAGAAGGCTAGTTTTTTCTCACTAACCCCCTGGCGTCGCGGCCCGGCGCCGTCGTACATTGCCGCGATGCCAGGGGGGTGGACCTTCTGCGCGCGGCGCACGATCTGCGCCGTCGCAGCGCTGTTGCTCGTGCTCTCGCCGCTCGAAGGATCGGCGCCTCCCGCCGGCGCGGCCGAGAGCCGCCTGCCGTTCAACACGTTCTTCGAGCTCTACGTCGACCAGCCCCGGCGCCACGTCTTCGTCTCGGGCGGCCCCGGCACCAACGCGGTCCTCGTCTTCGGCTTCGACGGCCGGCTGACAAAGAGGATCGAGGGTCTCGCGGGCGCGGCCGACATGCTGGTCGAGGGCGACCGCATGTACGTCGCGCTGGCGAGCTCGAACGTGATCGCGATCGTCGACCTGAAGAAGCTCGAGACGATCGACACGATCGACGTCTCCCCGTATTCGCAGCCGAGGTACCTGAGCAAGACCCGCGACACGATCTACTTCACGCACTCGTGCACGGACCACACCGGCGCCTTCGCGTCGATCGACCTCACGACGCGCGTCCCGCTGGCCCACGACGGCCAGGACACCGCCGGGTGCGTCGAGCACGCGGTGGTCCCGAACGACCCGAACACGATGTTCGTGTGGCCGTCCGACGGCATGGGCGGGATCAAACGCTTCAACGTGAGCGCCCGCCGCCCCATCCTGATCGCCGAGTCCGAGGACCAGCGCGACTACGTCGACGAGGTCAGGTTCTCGTCGGACGGCGAGACCTACTACGTCCGCAACACGATGTACTACTCGGACAGGTTCGGGGTCGACCAGCGCCGTCTCAGCGACGACACGGTCTTGATGAACTACCAGCAGGCGGGGACCGCGTACGCGCTGACGCCCGACGAACGATTCCTGTTCTCGAACTCGCTCTCTTACGACTCCGACCTCGTCGTGTACCGGACGGGCTCGGCGGCCCCCGTCATGACGATGGACCTCGATCACGACCCGATCTACGAAGACGAGGCGATCGCGCCGGGGTCACTCGGCGCCGCCCCCGCCGGGGACCGGGTCTTCGCGGTCGTGACGAGCGGGCTCTCCTACGACCCCATCCTCGCGTTCCGCGTGATCTGGCCGCAGTACCCGGTAGCCGTGGGCCGCGGCGACCAGAGCACGCCGGCGGCGGGAGGCGGATACACGGTCTGGTCCAACCAGATGCGGCGTAAGGGCTTCTCGCGCCTGATGGCGCGAGGAGACGGCAAGACGTTCCGCGTGAGCCCGCCCCGCAGCCACGGGTTCGCCGGAGGGATCGACGGGACGAAGCTCGTCTACCAGCACGTGCGGGGGCGCCGGTCGGACCTCCGCCTTTACGACCTGAAGAGACGCCGGCAGATCTCGTCGCTCGACCGGTTCAACACGCGCGGGTGGGAGTGGCACCCGACGATCTCGGGGGGCCGCGTGCTGTTCACGCGGGTGCGCGGCAAGCACTCGCAGGCCATCGTGGGGTCGCTCGCGGGGGGCCGGGAGCGCGTGCTCGCGCGCGAGTCTGCGAAGACGACGTTCCTCGTGCCCGGTCAGATAAACGGCGTCTACGCGACGTGGAGCGTGTGCGGCCGCGTGTGCGAGACCTATCGCATCAACCTGAAGACGGGGGGCCGCGTGAAGATGCCCCGGCCCCCGCGCCGCGTGACCTACGCGTCGTCGGTGACGAAGCAGGGCGTCGTGTACTACGCGGAGTCCGGGAACCCGTGCGGGTCGCACGTCGAGATCCTGAGGTGGCAGGACGGCCGCGTCACCGAGATCGAGGACCTCCCGCAGTACCAGGACGTCTTCTACACGTACACCGACGACCCGAACGACCGGGTCCTGTTCGACCGGATCGACTGCAACACCGAGTGGTGGGACGTGCTCTCGTTCCGGGACTCGGTGACGTCGGGCGACGCCCGCAGAGGCAAGCCGTCACCGGACACGGACACGCCGGAGCCGCTGCCCCCGCTCGAGGGAGCCCCCTGGTTCGGGGATGCTTTGCCGGGCGGGGGGCCTAAGTAGGGTCCGCGACCCGCAGGACGATCAGCGCGATGTCGTCGTTCGGGACGCCGTTCTGCACCTCGACCGCCGCCCGCACGATCTCGTCCGCCACCGCCCGCGGATCGGCCGACGACACGGCCCGCGCGAACGTCTCGACGAGGAGGCTCTGGTTCTCGTCCTCGAGGCCCGGGATGTCCGTGACGCCGTCGGTGTAGAACACGACCATGTCGCCCGGCTCCAGGTAGGTGAACTGGTCCGTCAGGTCGACGTCCTTGAAGACGCCGATCAACGTCCCCGGGACCGCGAGCTCCTCCATCTGGCCGTCCTTGCGGATCACCAGCGGGGGAGGGTGGCCGCCGCTCGCGGCCGTGAGGCAGACGCCGTCGTCGGTCATCTCCAGCGTCGCGAACACGACCGTGCTGAACTTCTCCTTGGGCCCGTCCGCGAGGAGCGCCTCGTTGAGGACGCCGAGGATCGCGCTCGGGCTGCGCTGTGCGAGGGCCGCGGCGCGCAAGGTGTGGCGCGCGAGCCCGGTGACCGCGGCCGCGTCCGCGCCCTTGCCCGAGACGTCGCCGATCACGATCGCCCAGCGGCGACGCCCCCACCGGAACACGTCGAAGAAGTCGCCGCCGACCTCGTTGGCCTCGCCCGCCGGCTCGTAGCGGGCGGCGAGGTCGATCCCCGGGATGTCGGGGAGGTTCGGGGGCAGAAGGCTCTTCTGCAAGGTGCGCGCCACGTGCGTGCGCTCCTGGAAGAGCCGCGCGTTGTCGATCGCGATCGCCGCCCGCCGCGCGAGCTCCTCGGCCAGGTGGAGGTCGTCGTCGGTGTAGATCCGATCCGACCGCGTCGAGACGAGCACGAGCGCGCCGAGCACCCTCCCGCGGGCCTTGAGCGGCACGATCATGTGGGACGACGGCGCCATCCTTAGCAACAGGTCGCGCCGCTCCTCGGTCACCCCCAGCTCGACGAAGACGTCGTCGGTGTAGTGGTCGACGAGGATCGACCGTCCGCCCTTGAGCACCGCCTGCACGCCCACGCGCTCGCCGGTGGGGGAGGGCTGCGCCAGCTCCTGGGCGATCGCCGCCTGCTCCGGGTCCGCGTACGACAGCGCGACGCGGACGTGGGTGTCGTCTTCCTGGAGGACGTCGACGAAGCACCAGTCCCCCATGCGCGGCACCGCGAGGTCGACGAGGCTCTGCAGCGTCTCGCGGTAGTCGAGCGAGGACGACATCTGCGCGCTAGCGAGGGCGAGGAAGGCGAGGCGATCCTGTGCCAGCTCCGCCGCGGCGCGAGCTTCGCGCTCGCGGGCGAGGAGCTCCTGGCGCTCCTCCTCCCCGCGCTTGCGCTTCGTGATGTCGCGTAGATAGCCGGTGAACAGAGGGGGCCCCGGGACGTCGACCCGGGTGATCGCGAGCTCGACGGGGAACTCGCTCCCGTCGGCGCGGCAGGCGGTGATCTCGATCCTCTCGCCGACGACGCGCTCCTCGCCGGTCGCGAGGTAATGCGCGAGCCCTTGTCTATGCGCTTCCCTCAGCGTGGGCGGGATGATCAGCTCGGCCATCTCCTTGCCGACCGCGTCGGCGCGGCTGTACCCGAAGACCTTCTCGGCCATGGGGTTGAACTCGACGACGCAGCCGTGGTGGTCCATCGAGACGATGCAGTCGAGCGCGGCCTCGAGGATCGCCGACTTGCGCGCCTCGCTGGCCCGCACCTCGTCCTGGACGTTCTCCCGCTGGACGAACTGACCGATCTGGCCCCCGATCGCCTCCATCATCCGGAGCAGCTCGTGGTCGGGCTCGCGGATCTCGGGGCTGAAGAACTCGAGCACGCCCGTGACGGTGTCGCCGCAGTGGACGGGGAACAGGATCGCCGCGTGGAGGTCGGCCTGGCGCGCGGCCGACGCACGCACGAACCCCGGGTTCTCGTCGACGTTCGTGACCCACTCCGCCTGGCCGGTCTCCCAGACGATTCCCGGCAGGCCGCCGCCGTAGGGGACCAACAGGCTCTTGCTGACGTCCACGAACGACTGCGTGTCGGAGCCGGGCCGCGTGTAGACGTCGACGCAGGTGAGCATCTCCGCGTCCTCGTCGATCCTCCACAGCGTGCCGCACGCCCACCCGAACCCCTCGGCGATCGCTTCCAGCAGCCGCTCTGCCGCTTCGCCGAGCGTGGCGGCCTCCGCCAGCACCCGTACCACCTCGTACTGCGCCGAGAGCCGGTTCTCGGTCCTCTTGCGGTCGGAGACGTCGCGGAAGAACCACGCCCAGCCGTGGTACCGGCCGCCCTCGTCCTGCAGCGGGGTGCCGTAGGCCTCGAAGACCCGTCCGTCCTTCAGGCGCAGCTCGTCGCGCGGCGTCCTTTCGGGGTGCCGGTAGAGATCGAGCACGCGCTCTTCGAAGCCCTTCGGGTCTACGAGCTGGTCGAAGATCGCCTGGGTGATGTCCTGGTCGGACTCGGTCTCGAGCGCGTGGGCCGGCAGGCTCCACATGTCGACGAAGCGCTGGTTGAACGAGACGATGCTCCCGTCCATCCAGACAACGAGAGAACCCTCCAGCGAGGCTTCGAGCTGGCTTTCGAGAACTTCGATCTTCCGCTGCGCCTCGTCCGAGGCAACGTCCGCCGCGGGCAGGCGCCAAGGTCGTGCCATTTCCCCCTCACTGGTTCAGACAGGTTTGAACACTAGCAACCCTGAGGCGGCGCTAATAGGCCTTTGCCCAGGTCGCCAGCTCGGTTCCGGCGCTCCCGCACACCACACACGCGGCGCCGGGGTCCTGGCGCTCGAGGGGGAGGACGCGGATCGTCGCCTTCGTCTCGGCGGTGACCTTGTCCTCGCAGGCGGCGTCGCCGCACCAGGACCCGACCCAGAACCCGCCTTCGGCCTCGACGCCCTCCTTCAGCGCGTCGAAGTCCGCCACCTGGTGGGTGTTCGCGTCGCGGAACGCGGTCGCGTCGGCGAGCAGCGCGGCCTGGCTCGCGTCCAGGCGCCCTCGCATGCCTGCGATCGTCTGCTCGATGGGGACCTGCTCCTTGTCTCCGGTGACCCTGTCCGCGACCGTGACCTGGTCGGCGGCGAGGTCGCGCGGCCCGATCTCTATCCTTATCGGCACGCCCTTTAGCTCCCACTCCGAGAACTTGAAGCCCGGACGGTGCTGGTCCCGGTCGTCGACCTTGACCCTCACGCCGTCGCCGGCGAGCGCGTCGCGGACCTTCGCCGCGGCGGCCAGGACCGTCGACTGCTCCTCGTCCGTTCGGTAGATCGGGACCACCACGACCTGGACGGGCGCGATGGCGGGGGGCAGCCTCAGCCCTCGGTCATCTCCGTGCGCCATGATCGTTCCGCCGATCATGCGCGTGGAGAAGCCCCACGACGTGCCCCACGCGTACTCCTGCTCGCCCTCTTTGTTGAGGAACTGCACGTCGTACGCCTTCGAGAAGTTCTGGCCGAGGAAGTGCGACGTCCCGCACTGGAGTGCCTTGCGGTCGCGCATCAGGCCCTCGATCGGCAGCGTCTCGTCGGCGCCGGGGAAGCGCTCGGACTCGGACTTGCGTCCGTGGAGGACCGGGATGGCGAGGACGTCGTACGCGACCTCGCGGTACACGTCGAGCATCCTCACGGTCTCTTCCCACGCCTCCTGTCTCGTGGCGTGAGCGGTGTGGCCCTCCTGCCACCAGAACTCGCTCGTGCGCAGGAACAGACGCGTCCGCTTCTCCCACCGCAGCACGTTGCACCACTGGTTGTAGAGGAGCGGGAGGTCGCGATAGCTCTGGATCCAGTTCCCGTACGTCGTCCAGATGACGGCCTCGGACGTCGGGCGGATGACCAGAGGCTCCTCGAGCTCCTCGCCGCCGCCGTGCGTCACGACCGCGAGCTCCGGCGCGAAGCCCTCGACGTGCTCCGCCTCCTTCTCGAGGAGGCTCATCGGGAACAGCAACGGGAACATCAGGTTCTCGTGCCCGGTCGCCTTGAAGCGGTCGTCGAGCGCGCGCTGGATGTGCTCCCACACCGCGTACCCGTGCGGCTTGATGACCTGGGAGCCGCGCGCCATGCCGTGCTCGGCCATGCCCGACTGCTTGACGACCTCCTGATACCAGGCGGGGAAGTCGTCTTCCTGCTTCGGTAGCCGGCTCTCTTTTGCCATCCCTATTCACCCACTATCTGAACGATGATCGAACGCTGTTGCGCGCGGTCCAGCTCCAACAAAAGGACTCTCTGCCACTGCCCGAGCCTCAGTACGCCGTCCATGGCGGGCAGCACGACCGACTTCGACCCCACGACCGTGTGCTTGCCGCCGAGCCGCTCGAGCGTGGTCCGGATGTCCGTGTGGAGCCCCGACTCCCGCTCGTTGATGAGTATGGCGCAGTCCCGGTGGGGCGCGAAGACCGTGACCTGCCCCGAGCTGATGCCCGACGAGGTGAGCGCGGCCTGGACCTCGTCGGTGATGTCGACGAAGTCGAGCGCGGTCTTCGTCGTCGCGGTGCACTCGATCTGATGGGTCTTCATGGTCAGGGCATGGTCCCCCCGATCCGCGCTTTCGGCAAACCGCACAACTTGTGCACAACCTGTGGGCGCATAGCCCCGGAACCTGGGGAGAACACGAATGTTTCGCGGCCTCCCGACTTCTCTGCGGCGCGCTATTGACCCCGGTTCGCGCAGCCCCTATGTTGCGACCTGTCCCAAGCAGTCAAACGGCACAGCCGCCGAGGACGCCGCCCGCAAGGAAGGTGTCGCCTCGGCCGGAGGAAAGCTCCTCGGAGCGGACCGCCGGCGGGGGAGCGGGGGACCGGTTCGCCGGTCTTCCGAAGAGGCGACGGCGCCGGGCGGTTGCTTGGGACATTGAGATTGGCCCCGAAGCCACTGGGTTGTTGCCTCGTCGCTTCGGGACCCGGGTGAGAGGCCCGAGCGGCTCGAGGACAACGCTCCAATAACCGGTCACGGCCGGCTACCGAGCGGTCCCTCCGGTTGCTCGGGCCTTTCTCTATATTCGCGGCGTTTCCGCTCCTCGTGCAGGAGTCTCGGCCTCCCCGAACAACTTTCCTGCTTTGCACCCGCGTCGTATGGGAATAGAAGCCGCCGAGTGGGGTTTCTGGGGCGACGACAGGTTGCTTCAGTACGTGTGTTCGTGCCGATGCAGGGGATTGCCGAAGGAGCGCGCAGGTGTTCGCCGACGAGGAAGAGATAGAGAACGAAGAAGAGCTCGAAGACGACGAGCTCGAGGCCGACGAGGACGACGAAGACCTCACGCTGGCCGCCACGGACGACGAGGACGAGGAAGACGAGTCGAGCCTCGAGGAGCTGCTGGCCCAGAGGGCCGCGTCCCGCCGGGGGACCGACGACTCGGACGACGACGAGGACCTCCTCGGCCTCGCGTCGGAACCCGAGGCCATCCCGACGCTCGAGCCGATCCCGGCGCGCGTGATCCCGCTCAAGGACCGTCAGGAGTTCGTGTGCAACCGCTGCCGTCTCGTGAAGGCGCGGGTCCAGCTAGCGGATGCCGAGAAAGGCCTTTGTCGCGACTGCGTCTAGCGCAGTCGCCGGGCAGAGGGCTGCGTCTAGCGCAGTCGCCGGGCGGAGGGCTGCGTCCGGTCTGACCCGGTTCGTTACGGTGCACGGGTGACACGTGCGCTCGTGATCGTCCCCACCTACAACGAGCGCGACTCGATCGCCGAGGTCGCGCGCCGTCTCTTCGACGCGGCCGGCGACTCGGTCGAGCTCCTCGTCGTCGACGACGGCTCCCCGGACGGGACCGCAGCGTTCGTGAAGGAGCTCGCCGCCGAGTCCCCGCA
>DASQEJ010000065.1:0-2673 GCA_035633715.1 Actinomycetota bacterium
CAGGAATACGTGGAACAGTTCCAGGACAAGTTCGAGGAAGCGGACGCTTATTACTGCAAGGGCGAGTACTGGGATTGCACGGGGTACTGATCTGCGGCCCAAGCGATGCGGCGGGACGCAACGTGTCTGCGTTGCGCCCCGCCGAGTAGCTGGAGCGGAGGGGGAATGGCGAGCCGGGGAATAGCAGCTGGCCTCAGCATCATCGGAGTCATCATCCCGCTCGTCGTTCTTCTCGACGCCGCCGACGAGGCGCGCGACCCCTCGATGAGCTCCTTCGAAGGCCTGCTCAGGTACGCGGCTGTCGTTGGACCAGGGCTAGTCGCGCTCGTCGCGACCTATCATTTCGTCAACGGCCGCGGCAGGAAGGGCCTCGCGTTCTTCGCGACGTCTCCGTTGTTCCTGGTCTGGGGCGGCGTGTTGGCGGCGTTGCCGCACATCGTGTTGACGATATTGATCGGGGCTTGCGGTGTGGGGTGGAAGGCGCTGACGGAGCGCTCGAGCGCCGAAGAAAGTGTCCACGGGTAACACGCTGCTCCTCCTAGGGGCGGCGCCATGAGTGTCCTGCGGCCTGGACTCCGACCGCGCGTCTCGCCGCAATGAGCGGCGAGGTGCTTCCATGGTTTCTTGAGCTGGTGACCCGTGATCCTGCGTCCTCCTACGAGGTGGTGTCGTCGGCCTCGCCCCAGAATCAGGGACAGGCTCGCCGAGGCGTCCTCCACACCTCCAATCGCTCATCTGACGCGTGACGAAAACGGGCGGCGCGTTTGCCTGTCTCCAGGTGTCGTCGCGTCGGCTCCGCGTGGTCGCAGCGACGGGGGCCGGCGTGCACGTCGTCGCCGAGGTTCCCCGAGCGTTGCCGTCCGATAGCAGCCGCTTCGCCACCCGCCTCACCTGGTCGGGATCGCGGTTCTTCGTCTGCGGCCCGGACAAGGTGCCGCCCCTCGTCTGGGACGGCGCTACTTGGGAAGAGATCGACGGACCTTCGTTCGAGGCGGGTGTAGACCAGACCTGGCGCGTCCATGGCGACGGGTCGGTGACGGTTGTCGCGGAGGAAGGCCACGGACTGCGCTCCTTCGCGCGCAGCATCGCCTATCGGGCCCCGCGGGACGCTACGTGGCAGTCCGTGGCGTTGCCGCCCGGACTCGTCGTGTCGGACGTCCTCGTACGACCGGAGGGGATCCTGTCGATCTCGGGCGGGATCGTCGACGAAGGGGCGGCTGCCTCCACCGCGTCCTGTCCGTTCCTGGGCGAGGTCCGCGACGGGCGCTTGGAAGCGACGCCTCCCGCGCTGTCGAAACGCGACTGGCGGCGTCTGACGGACGCCGGCGTCGAGACGTTCGGGCGGATCGACGTCACGACGCGAGGCACGGTCGTCGCCGCTCCAACAGTGGCGTTCTTCGACGTGCCTAGGGATTTCCTGGTGCTCGACGGCAAGCATTGCCGCGTGAAGCGGCTGCCCGGCTTCCTCAGGACATGGCTCGACCTGCCCGACGGGCTCGTGGCGCTGACGACGGACGGCGGCGGACGGCGGACGAATGACTTCGGGCACACCTGGCAGAGCTTTCGACTCGGCGGCCGTCTCGCGCGCGAGACGGGTGGGCGCGGCAACCTCAGCCTTACCGGCGCGGCCTACTCCCGTGGGACGGTGGCGATCTCCTTCTCGTTCCACGACTCGCGCAAGGAACCGAGCGAGCTGCTCCTGAGCGGGCTAGCGCTCACGGAACCCGATTTCCAAAGGTTCGAGCTCGTAGACGTCGCAGAATCGGGCGGGCGGGAGATGCTCGCCGTGACCACCGACGTCGAACGAGATCAGCGCGCGTGACGGAGGTAAGCGTCGAGTGAGTCGTCTTGGAGACCTTTTTTGGGGGAGGTTCCTGCTGGGCCTCGCCATCATCCCGATCCTGCTCGTCGTCGACACGATCAGGCGCGATCGAATCGACGAGTTGACGCCCGCGGCAATCGTCTTCTTCTTGCTCTGGGAGGCGGCAACGATCGCACTCGCGCGGTGGCGTCGGGTGTGGCCCTTCGCCGACCGATGACGGATCTCCGCGGCCGCCTGCGGGACGCTCACATGAGGGCGTAGGGGTCGCCCGCGGGTGCGCGAGACTCTTGACCCATGAGAGCCCTCAGGTCGTTCGCCGTACGCGTGTCCCTCCCGGAGAAGCTCGGCGAGCTCACCGAGCTCGCGCTCAACCTCCGGTGGTCGTGGAACCGCCGCGCCCGCGACCTGTGGCGCTGGGTGGACGCCGACGCGTGGGACGCGTCCGGCCACGACCCGGTCCGCATGCTCGGCCTCGTCTCCCAGGAACGGTTCGAGCAGCTCGCCGACGACGGGCCGTTCCTGTCGTTCCTCGCCGGCGTCTCGGAAGACCTCCAGAGCTACCTCGACGAACCCCGCTGGTACCAGAGCCGCAAGAAGGACGGCCCCCGCACGATCGCGTACTTCTCGCCGGAGTTCGGCGTCAGCGAGGCGCTGCCGATCTACTCCGGGGGCCTCGGCGTCCTCGCCGGCGACCACCTGAAGGCGGCGAGCGACCTCGGCGTGCCGATCGTCGGCATCGGCCTGCTCTACCGCCAGGGCTACTTCGAGCAGTCGATCGACGCCGACGGCCGCCAGGTCGAGCGCTACACCGAGCTCGACGTCGACCACCTGCCGCTCGAACTGCTCCGCGG
>DASQEJ010000066.1:0-2089 GCA_035633715.1 Actinomycetota bacterium
AAGAGGCCCCCGTACATCGAGTACGCGATGCGCGACCCGTCGTCCGAGACGGCGACGTCGTCGAAGGGCCCGTCGACCTGGCGCCCACGGGTCGTGCGGCTGACGAGGAACGCTTTGCCCGTCCCGAGATGACGGACGTAGACGTCCGAGCCGTCGTTGCGGTCGTCGCGCGTGAGGCGGTTGGAGGCGAACGCCACCCACTCGCCGTCGCCCGACACCACCGGGACGGCCCCGCCGGCCGGGACCCCGTTGCGCCGGGCGGACGCGACGAAGAGGTCGCCGGTCTGCAGGTCCTTCACGTAGACGTCCTCGTTCCCGTTGACGTCCTCGGGCACGAGCCCGTCTCCCTGGGAGATGAACGAGACGAACCTCCCGTCGTCGGAGATCGAGGGGTCGTAGTGGACGCGGTAGGCCTCGTCCTCGACGCCGGTGACGAGGATCGTCCGGTCCTCGGCGAGGTCGCGGACGTACACGTCGACGGACTCGCTGTCGTCCTCCGGCGTCAGCTCGGAGGCGGACGCGAACGCAACCCAGCGTCCGTCGCCGGAGATCGCGGGGGGACCGGACGCCTCGTCGGGCGCCTCGCCCGCGGGATAGGTGAGGTCCACGGGCTCGGACGTCGCGGCCGGCCATGCGGGCGCCTGCATCCCCAGCAGGGCCCCGGCCGCCAAGACCACCCACGTCCGTCGCATGGAGAGCAAGGTTAATGGACCCGCCGGGGTTCAGCCCTCGACCGGCAGCGACTTCTCGAACAGCGTGGCGCCGTCCTTCGCGCCCACCACCCGGACCGTCACGTTCCGATCCGGCCCCGCCTCGTCCAGCTCCAGCAGCGCGAAGCCCCCGACGCCGTTCACGTTCTCGAGCGTGTGCTCCGGATCGTTGTTGCCCTGCGACCCGCCGTCGAAGTCCGTGCCCGAAGAGTTGATCTCGTAGAGCTCGCCGAACTCGAAGTGGTGGATCAGCCGCTGACCGTGCGAGTCCCCCGACAGGATCACCACGGTCCCGTCGACGGACGAGAAGAACTCGAGCAGCTCGTCGCGTTCCGTCGAGTAGACGTTGTGCCAGCCCGGATCCTCCGGGACCTTGTTGCGGAACACCATCGCCGACGCGACGACCTTCACCGGCGCCGTGGACTCCGACATCCCGCGTTTCAGCCATTCCTTCTGCTCGAAGCCGATCCGGGTCTTGTTCGCGTCGTCGGGTGCCTCGGGATCGCTCGCGTGGAGCCGGCAGTCGAGGCACCACACGTGAACGTCACCCCCCCGCACGTCGAAATAGTCGTCGGACGGGTTCGCGTGCAGCTCGTCGAACGCGCCGATCGTGTACTCCTGCACGGTCTCGGACCAGCCGTTGTCGCCCTGGTAGTCGTGGTCGTCCTGCCAGAACATCAGCGGGACCTCCGCGAGCATCCCCGCGACGTTGCGCTCGCGCAGCAACCGCATCCAGCGCGCCTGGAAGTGGTCCGCGCGGCGCGCCACGCAGGTCAGGTCGGCGTAGCCCCAGTCACCGGAGTGGAGGTAGAACGCGGGCTCGAGCTCGCGCGCCCTCTCGAACGACGGGTACTCGGTGATGCGCCCCGACGTGCAGCAACCGTAAGCGAAACGCACCGGCGCGCCCGCGGGCGGTGGCGTCCGGAACGTCGCCGCCGGGCCGGGGAACGTCTCGCCGTCCCGGACCGCGACGGGGCGCCAGTGGGACAGCGTGTCGCCGTCGAGGTCCTCGAGCCAGCGATGGACGGAGCCGAGGTCGCCCTCGGGCTTGCGCGACGGCGTCACGACCGAGTCGCCGAAGTCCTCGTTCGTCGAGTACTCGAACGCGACGGCCATCGGGACCTCGGTGCGCGCGGTGACGCGGACCCGCGTCTCCTCGACGGCGCCCACGAATCGGTAGGCGAAGCTGGGCTCGGCCCCCGCTCCGAGCCCCTCGATCGACACCTTCGAGAACAGCGCGCGTCCGCCCTCGGTGGTGGACGCGGGATTGACGACGACGCCCGCGAAGCCGCGCGGCAACGGCTCGGGATCGTCGAACGTCATCTGCACGCCGCCCCACGTGTTCTCGGCGTTCGCCCAGATCAAGTTGCCGTTCACGC
>DASQEJ010000067.1:0-4283 GCA_035633715.1 Actinomycetota bacterium
GGCTCGTCGCGCATCGTGGGCTCCGTCCCCAGCTTGTCCTCGATGCGCTTCAGCGCGGCCTGGATGCCGTCGTCGGAGTCGCGGGACTCGGCGCTGCCCTTGTGGATCAGCACGGACGCCATGACGGTGAACGAGAAGAGCTGGAGGAACTCCGACTGCCAGTTCTCGAGCGTCGCGCGCGAGAACTGCGCGACGAAGTCCCCGGCCGCGGGCTTCTCGCCGTGCGACCTCTGCTCGTCGGTGAAGGTCTGCCACTCGACGATCCCGTGGGCGACCCAGCTGACGAAGAAGAGGATGCAGAACCCGAGGCTGAGCCCGAAGTTCTTCCACAACCGCATTCGCGTCTTCTTCTCGTTCTGGATGCTCTTGACGAGCGTCCCGACGAGATACGCCGTGATGCCGACGATGACCGTGAGCGCCACGGTCATGAAGATCGCACCAGCCATGCAGGCCTCCGTTGGTCGAGGTCAGGGGTACCTCGATGAGGCTACTGAGGGGGTTCCGAGACTCCCGGAATTACCGGGGTATTCCGGGAAGGTAACTCGGAGTCATCCGTAGAAAGCTGTGGGTATGTGGCGGAGGTGGACGCGTGCGGCGGCGGCCCTAGTGGTCATCGCGACGGCCGCGCCCGCCGCCGGGGCGGCGGAACCCCGCGTCTACGTGGTCGACGCGGCCCGCGCTCAGTGGACGGTCGGGAAAGGCGACGGCCGGTACCACCTGTGGATCGTCGAGGCGGCGCGCTACCGGGACCTGGCCTCGCGAGAGGTCGAGGTGCTTGCGCGGGTGGAGCGGCTCGACTGCAGGGGCACTGCAGACGACATGTCGTGCTCCGGCCGGGGGAAGTACGCCGCCGGCGTCCCCGAGGTCTTCGAGTTCGCCCAGGACCTGTCGGGCGCGGCCCTGGCTCTCGGACCGCACGAGGCGCGGTGGACGGCGTACGCCCCTACCGAAGACGTCGTCGCTTCACTCGTGCCGTACCCCTATTTCCGCAACGAGGCTTGCACCGCAGGTAGCGGCGTCGGTTCCGGGGCCTTCCGCGAGATGCGAATCGAGGCGACCCTCTTCGGGCGTGACCCCGGCGCCACGGCGAGCGACGCCTTCGCCGCGATGGGTTCGTACGTCTTGGAGACCGAGTGCGACCCCTCGACCCTGTGGGCCCGAGGACGCTCGGTCCCTCAGTGGTTCCGCAGGGCCGAGACGAGCTCCTTCTTGTCCATGCTCGAGCGGCCCTCGATACCGACTTCCTTGGCCTTGTCGTAGAGGTCCTTCTTCGACCAGTCCTCGTACTTGCCGGACTTGCCGCCCCGGCGCGCCACCTTGGACTTGCCCTCGTTCGCCGACGCGTTCGCGATGCGAGCGGCCTTCTCCTTCGATGCCCCCTGGTCGCGCAGCGCCTCGTACTGACGGTCGTTCTTGACCGACGATCCGTGGTTCTTCGCCATGACGCACCTCCTTCGGCGCGCGCCGGGTTCCGCTTTTTCGTAACCCAGTGCGCGGTGAACGGGCCCACCCGTTCTTTTCCCGGAGCGGGCGCTCAGTATTCGCGGTCCATGCGGACGAGGCGGCCCTGCACCTCGTCGTCTAGCAGCCGCACGTCTTCGTCGACCATCAGCGCGACGAGGTCCTCGAACCTCGTCTTCGGCTCCCACCCCAGCTCGGCCTTCGCCTTGGTGGCGTCGCCGAGCAGGTAGTCGACCTCGGACGGGCGGTAGTAGCGGGGATCGATCTCGACGTGGCGCTCCCAGTCCAACCCGACCCGGTCGAAGGCGAGCTGGCAGAACTCGCGCACCGTGTGCGCCTCGCCCGTGGCGATCACGTAGTCGCCGGGCTCGTCCTGTTGGAGCATCAGCCACATGGCCTCGACGTACTCCGGCGCGTAGCCCCAGTCGCGCTTCGAGTCGAGGTTCCCGAGGTACAGCTTCTCCTGCATCCCCGCCTTGATGCGAGCGACCGCGCGCGTGATCTTGCGCGTCACGAAAGTCTCGCCGCGCCGGGGGGACTCGTGGTTGAAGAGGATCCCGTTGCTCGTGTACAGGCCGTGCGCCTCTCGGTAGTTCACGGCCATCCAGTACGAGAACACCTTCGCAACGCCATAGGGGCTGCGGGGGTGGAAGGGGGTCGACTCCGACTGCGGCGGGGCGGCCGCGCCGAACATCTCCGACGACGACGCCTGGTAGAAGCGCGTGCTCACGCCCGAGGCCCTGATCGCCTCGAGGATGCGGACCGTCCCCATCCCGGTCGTGTCCGCGGTGTACTCGGGGATCTGGAACGAGACCTTCACGTGGCTCTGCGCGCCCAGGTGGTAGATCTCGTCCGGCTGGAGGTCACGGATGAGGTTCACGAGCGACCCCGAGTCCGAGAGGTCGCCGTAGTGCATGAGGAAGCGGACGCCGCTCTCGTGCGGGTCCCGGTAGATCGGGTCGAGGCGCTCGGTGTTGAACGACGACGAGCGCCGGATGAGCCCGTGCACGTCGTAGTCCTTCGCCAGCAGGAGCTCGGCCAGGTACGACCCGTCCTGCCCGGTCACGCCCGTGATGAGCGCCCGTGTCATCTATCGAGACCTCCTCGCGCTCCCGCGCTCGTTCGGACGCCCCGAAGGATACGGGCGCAACGCTCGCGCCGCGTAGTTTTTCGCGCCCCCCGCCGGGGTACGGGTGCGGACATGGCGCCCAGAGCGATCTGGAAGGGCTCGATCACGTTCGGGCTGATAACGATCCCCGTCGGCCTCTACTCGGCGATCGGCCGCGAGCAGGAGAAGTTCGACTTCCATCTGCTCCACGAGAAGGACGGCTCGCGCATCCACTACGAGCGGACGTGCGACAAGGGCCACGAGGACATCGACTGGGGCGAGATCGTCAAGGGCTACGAGTACTCGAAGGGCAAGTGGGTCACGATCACCGACGAGGACCTCGACGCGCTCGAGCTCGAGTCGCTCCGCACGATAGACGTCGTGACGTTCGCGCCGGACGAGCAGATCGACCCGATCTTCTTCGACAAGAGCTACTACATGGTCCCCGAGGAGCAGGCGGTCAAGGCCTACCGGTTGATCGTCGACGCGCTCGAGGACGAGCACCTCGTGGGCGTCTGCAAGGTCGCGATCCGAGAGCGCGAGCACCTCGCCGCCATGCGCGTGAAGGACGGCACGCTCGTGCTCCAGACGATGCACTGGCCGGAGGAGGTCCGCGCCGCGAAGTTCGACCAGTTGAAGAAGAAGCCGAAGATCGACGACCGCGAACGCAAGATGGCGCGCCAGCTGATCCAGCACCTCTCGTCAGACTTCGATCCGAAGGAGTTCACAGACGAGTACCACAAGGCCCTGAAGAAGCTCATCGACAAGAAGATCGCCGGCGAGGAGATCGTGGTCCCGCCGGAGCCCGAGCCGACCGGCGAGGTCGTCGACCTGATGGAGGCGCTGCGCGCGTCGGTCGAGGCCGCCCGCCAGGGCAAGAAGCCGCAGCCTCCGAAGAAGAAAGAGGCGCCGAAGGCGGCGTCCGACGACGAGGACCTGAAGGAGCTGTCGAAGCAAGAGCTGCTAGACCGCGCGAAGGAGCTGGACATAGCGGGCCGTTCGAAGATGGCCAAGCCCGACCTGGTGAAGGCGATCGAGAAGGCGAGCTAGCGCTCCTGACAATGACATGGTATGTAACCATCAGTAGTTAGTGGTGGTTGCCTCCTAAGTCAGGAGCACGGGCGGGTGTCGGCCGACGGCGCCACCGCGAACGGGGGTAGTAGATGGTGGGGGATGAACCCGTCGTGTCGCGGTCGGTGAGCGCCGACGTCTTGTCCGAGCATCCCGATCTCGCCCAATTCGTTGCGAATCCCGACGCCGCCGCCTTGCTTCTCGACTTCGACGGGACCCTCGCCCCCATCGTGGACAATCCCGAGAACGCCCGTCCGCTGCCCGCGGCAGTATCAGCCCTTGACTTGATTCGACGCAACCTGCGAGACGTCGTGATCGTCAGTGGGCGGCCGCTCGACTTCCTGAGACCGTTGGTACCTCCGGGCATCGACCTCGCCGGGCTGGACGGTCTCCAGCGTTCGATCGGTGGAGTAGTCGTCCAGGATCCCCGCGTTAAAGCTTTTGGGATGGTGGTCGAACAGGTCGCTGGAGAGGCGGAGCGGCTTCTGCCCGGGGTCTTGGTCGAGCGCAAGTCCAACATCAGTGTGTCGCTGCACTGGAGGACGAACCCCGCAATGGGCGAGAACGTGGTCGAAGTAGCCGGCGAGCTGGCAGAGCGACACGGGCTGCATCTCCGCCCCGGGCGGATGGTGCTGGAGCTGCG
>DASQEJ010000068.1:0-1586 GCA_035633715.1 Actinomycetota bacterium
CGCGGCGTACCTGATCTTCCTGCGCCAGCCCGTCACGGAGTCGACCAAGCTCGGGCTCGACCTGCAGGGAGGCGTCAGCGCGCAGCTCAGGGGCTCCCAGACGGGCGGGGGGAACGTGACCCGCGAGGAGATGGAGCAGGCATCCGACCTGATCCGGCAGCGCATCGACCGCCTCGGCGTCGCCGAGCCAGACGTGCGGGTCCAGGGCGAGAACCAGATTGTCGTTCAGATACCGGGCGTCGAGAACCCGGACGAGGTAATAGACATCATCGGCCGCACGGCCCAGCTCGGCTTCTACCAGGTGCTCGCCACCGACGGCAGCCCGAACACGCCGGCGGACGAGATCGAATCGGTCGAAAAGGAGCTCGAAGAGGACCTGAGGGACGACCAGGACTTCGTGCCCGGCGAGACGAAGGTCCTGTTCGAGAACAGCCCCCCGATCCAGGGCGGCGGCACCGACGTCTTCGGCTACGTCGTTCGCCAGCAGCCGGACCTGACCGGCGAGGCATTGCAGCAGAACGGGGCCAACGTCGAGTTCGACCCGAACAACAAACGGATCGTCTCGCTGCAACTTACGGGCGAGGGCGGCAGGCAGATGGCCGAGTTGACTCAGGAGATGATCAACGAGGCGAGCGTTAGCGGCGAGCCGGCCCTGCTCGCCATCGCGCTCGACCAGGACATCCAGAGCGCTCCCCAGGTACAGAACGTGCTGGCAGACCAGATCTCGATCTCCAACGATGGTCTTCCGGAAGGGCTCCCCGAAGATGAGGCCCGCCAGCTCGAGACCGTGCTCAACACCGGCGCCCTGCCGGTGAACATGGAGATCATCTCCCAGACCAACGTGGGGCCGACGCTCGGGTTGAGCTCCCTGAGGAGCGGCCTGCTCGCCTCGCTCGTCGGGTTCGTCCTGGTGCTGGCGCTGCTCGTGATCATCTACCGCGCCCTCGGCGCCG
This sequence comes from Actinomycetota bacterium, assembly GCA_035633715.1. GTDB lineage: Bacteria > Actinomycetota > CADDZG01 > CADDZG01 > WHSQ01 > JALZEG01. The sequence continues at coordinate 954 of DASQEJ010000068.1, forward strand.
TCGCGGCGCTGGCGCTCCTCGTATACGCGTTCTTGATGTGGGGGATAATCGTGGCCGTGCCGGTGACGATGACGCTGCCGGGCATCGCCGGGATCGTGCTCTCCATCGGCGTCGCCGCGGACGCGAACGTGGTGATCTTCGAGAGGATCAAGGAGGAGGTCAGGCGGGGCCGCACCTCGCGCGCCGCCATCCAGGCCGGCTACGACAGGGGCTTCCGCGCCATCCTGGACGGGAACATCACCACGCTCATAACGGCGTTTATCCTCTTCGCCCTCGCGACGGGCTCGGTCCGGGGCTTCGCGGTTTTGCTTGTGATCGGCGTCCTCCTGAGCGTGTTCACCGCCGTCCTGGTGACGCGCGCCCTGCTCGGGCTGCTCTCCGCCCGCGGCGTCCAGCTCTCGCCCGCCATGATGGGCGTCTCCAAGCGCGGCATCGCGGCCGAGAGGGCGGAGTAGGAGATTGTTCCCCACCGTCGATTTCGTTGGGAACTGGAGGCGCTGGTTCGCCATCTCGGCCGTCCTGCTCGCCATCGGCCTCCTCGCCATCGCCATCGGCCGCCTGGACCTCGGCATCGACTTCCAGGGGGGCGCCCAGTTCACGGCGACGGGCGCGGAGCGCCAGCTGGACGAGGGC
>DASQEJ010000069.1:0-4051 GCA_035633715.1 Actinomycetota bacterium
CCCCTCGAGGAGCTGGTGCGGGTCGAGCTCGGCGAGCTCGCGGTCCTTGAACGTCCCGGGCTCGCCCTCGTCGTGGTTCACGACGACGTACTTCGGGAACACGTCCTTCGGCACGAACGACCACTTCACGCCGGTCGGGAACCCGGCGCCGCCGCGGCCGCGCAGGCCGGACGCCTTCACGAGGTCGATGAGCTCGTCGGGAGACATCGAGGTGACGGCGCGCCGGGCGGCCTCGTAGCCGCCGTCGTCGAGCACGCGGTCCATGGTCCACGAGTCCTCGGGGAACTCGCGCAGGCGGCGCGTCACGATGCGCGTCTCACCGCCGGCGGTCACAACGTAGTCGTTAGGCATGGTGCTCCCCCGGTCCCCGCACGGGCCCGCGCGAGTCGCTTGCCGTGTCCGGCGCCGGGCCTCCGCCGTCGCGCGGCTGACGAGGCTCGGTCACGCCCCTGCCGCCCAGCTCCGGCGGGCGGAGGCCGGGGGCCGTGTCCGGCCGCAGCGCCTCGCCCCCGAGGGTGCGCGCGGTGTGGTCGCCTGCCGTGCCGGGCGAGCGCAGCCCGACGGTCGCGGTCTCCAAGGAGATCTCCTTCGACGTCTTCACGGGCTCGCCGCGCGACGAGGTCACGCCGTCGCCGGCTGCGAGGCGGTCGACGAGCCGCGCCGCGTCGTCCGGCTTCACGTCGTAGAAGTCCTCGTAGTTGATCTGGATCGCGGGCGCGCCGTCACAGGTCGCGAGGCACTCCGCGGTCTCGAGCGTGAACTTCCCGTCCGGCGTGGTCTCGCCGACGGCTACGCCGAGGCGATCCTCGAACGCCTGCACGACCTTGCGCGCGCCGCGGTGAGTGCACGAGATGTTCCGGCACACCGAGATCAGGTAGTCGCCCTGCGGCCGCTTCTTCAGCATCGTGTAGAAGCTGCCCGACGACAGCACCTGCGCGGACGTGAGGCCGAGCATGTCGGCGACCTCGCGCATCCCCTGCTCGGTGACGTGGCCCTCGACGGACTGCACGAGGAACAGCAGCGGCAACGTCGCGGACTTCGAGTTCGGGTACTTGTCGATGATCCGCTGCGCGGTGTCGCGGACGTCGCCTACGAGGACGCGCGGCTCGACGATCTCACGCCTCACCTGTCGACACCCCCCATGACGGGGTCGACGGACGCGATCGTCGCGATGAGGTCGGCCACCAGGCCGCGCTCCGCCATGACCGGGATCGCCTGCACGTTCACGAACGACGGGTCGCGGACGTGCACCCGGTAGGGCGCGGTGCCGCCGTCGGACACGACGTACGCCCCGAGCTCGCCCCGAGAGGACTCGACCGCGACGTACGCCTCCCCCGGAGGCACCGTGAAGCCCTGCGTCATCAGCTTGAAGTGGTGGATGACGGCCTCCATCGAGCGGTTGAGCTCGGCTCGCGGCGGCGGCGTCAGCTTCGGGTCCATGTTCTTGTGGTCGCCGCCCGGCATCCCGTCGAGGAGCTGCTCGACGAGCCGCACCGACTGGCGCATCTCGTCCATCCGGACCTCGTAGCGCGCGTAGACGTCGCCGTCGCTGCGCAGCGGGACCTCGAAGTCGAGCTCTCCGTACGCCTCGTACGGCATGTCCCGGCGCAGGTCCCAGTCGATCCCCGTCGCGCGGGCGATCGGGCCGGACGAGCCGATCTTCAGCGCGTCCTCCTGCGAGATCGCGCCGACACCGCGCGTGCGCTCGAGGAAGATCGGGTTGGTCGACAACAGGTTCTCGTACTCGTCGAGCCGCGCCGGCATCATCCGCACGATGCTGCGGACCGCCCTCTCCCAGCCCTCGGGCAGGTCGTCCCACGTCCCGCCCGGGACGAACCAGCTGTTGTTCATCCGGTAGCCGGTGGTCATCTCGAAGAAGTCGGTGATGACCTCGCGTTCGCGGAACCCGTAGAACATGGCCGAGATCGCGCCCATGTCGAGGCCCTGCGTGCCGAACCACACGAGGTGCGACTGCAAGCGGTTCAGCTCGACCATCATCGTGCGGATCCACTTGCCGCGCGGCGGCACCTCGATCCCGAGCAGCTCCTCGACCGCCATGCAGTACGCCTGCTCGTTGAACAGCTGCGAGAGGTAGTCCATGCGCGTCACGCACGTCACCGCTCCGCGCCAGTTGTTGTCCTCGCACTCCTTCTCGATGCCGGTGTGGAGGTAGCCGATGACGGGCTCGCAGCGGACGACGATCTCGCCGTCGAGCTCGAGCAACAGCCGGAGCACGCCGTGCGTCGCGGGGTGGACCGGCCCCATGTTGAGGACCATGTGGTCGTCTTGCGGGTCGAACGACTCGACGTACGCGCCGTGGCCGCGCTCGTCGAGCGCGTGCAGGACCGACTCGTGCACGCTCACGGCGCGCCCGCCTCTTCTCGGTCCACGGGCGACTGGCCCAGGCGGTCGACCTGGTGGCCCGCGCTGATCGAGTCGGGGGCCTGTCCGGGCGCGTCGACCTGCATCACCGGCTGCGGGATCCACTGGATCGGGATCTTGCCGACGCCGTAGTCCTTGCGGAGAGGGTGGCCCTCCCAGTTCTCGGGCATGAGCAGCCGGGCGAGGCCCTCGTGGCCGTCGAACACGATCCCCATCAGGTCGTAGGCCTCGCGCTCCATGAACGTCGCCTCGGGCCAGGTCTCGATGATCGACGGCACGCTCGGAGGGTCGCCTTCCGCGGGCACGTGGATCGTCACGCGCTCCTTGCGCTCGCGGTGCAGCCACTGCGTGACGACCTCGAACCTCTTGGACGGGTCGTTGTCCTCGGCCCCCCCGTTGAGCCCGATCGTGTCGAGCGCGCAGAGGTCCGCGAGCCACCACCCTTCACGGGTGAGGGACGCGACCTTCTCCGGCCACTCGGCGGCGGCCACCCACTGAGAAGCCACTAGACCGCTTGCCTCCCGGAGGTGTACTCACCGCGCTGGATCTTGTCGTGCAGGAGCATGATCCCGTCCATCAGCATCTCGGGCCGAGGGGGGCAGCCGGGGACGTAGATGTCGACGGGCACGATCTGGTCGACGCCCTGCACGAGCGCGTAGTTGTTGAACACGCCGCCGCTCGACGCGCACACGCCCATCGAGATGACCCACTTCGGCTCGGTCATCTGGTCGTAGATGTGCCGGAGCACCGGCGCCATCTTCTGCGAGACGCGGCCCGCGACGATCATCAGGTCCGACTGGCGCGGCGACCCGCGGAACGCCTCCATCCCGAAGCGGGCGAGGTCGTGGCGCGGCATCGTCGTCGCCATCATCTCGATCGCGCAGCAGGCGAGGCCGAACGTCGCCGGCCACAGCGAGGACTTCCGCGCCCAGTTCACGAGCTTGTCGAGCTGGGTCGTGACGAAGTTCGTGCCGAGGGTGTCGCTTACTCCCCCCATTCGAGGCCCCCTCGCTTCCAGACGTACGCGTATGCGGCGAACAGGATCGCCATGAACGTGAGCATCTCCATCAGCCCGAAGAGCTGGAGCTCGTCGTAGGCGACCGCCCACGGGTAGAGGAAGACGGTCTCGATGTCGAAGATGATGAACAGCATCGCGACCAGATAGAACTTGACGGGGAAGCGCTCCCTGTCGCTGCCCTCCTCCGGGATGATCCCGCTCTCGTACGGCAGGAGCTTCGCAGGCGTCCACTTGCGCGGCGACAGCTTCGACGCGGCGAACACGGACGCGACGGCGAACAGCGTCGCCAGGATGACGAGGAACAGGATCGGCAGATAAGCGGGCAGGGTCACGGTTTCCACTCCGCAAGCTTGAGCATCGCCTTCAGGCCCTTTTGCTCTGCATTATGGGCGCGGGAATCCTCGAGGTTGGCCATCAACGTGAGCGCGAAGCTCATGACGGTCTTCGAGTGCATCCCGAGCGAGACGAGCTTCTCCATCAGCATCGGGTGACCGATCAGCTTCACGAAGCGACGGCCGAGCCGGAAGTACGGGCCGTACGTCTCGCGGAGCTCCTGCGTGTAGCCCGAGAGCACGGGATCGTTGCCGTTGCGGAGCGCCTCGTCGAGGTGACGCGCGGCGATCCGTCCGGTCTCGTAGCCGTACGCGATCC
>DASQEJ010000070.1:0-5345 GCA_035633715.1 Actinomycetota bacterium
AGAGAAGCGTTCTCGGCAACGTCGGTGTCGTTCAGCGACACGTCGACGGGCGCCTCGTTGACGTTCGTGAGGTTGACGGTGATCGTCTCGGCGTCGCTGAGGGCCGGGGCCCCGCTGTCGGTCGCCTCGACCGTGAGCGAGAACGGGTGGTTGGTCTCGAAGTCGACGTCGTTCGCGTCGGCGACCGTGCTCTCGCCCGTCGACGGGGTGATCTGGAAGGCGCCGCCGGTGTTGCCGCCGGTGATTGCCCACGTCAGCGTCTGCGCCGGCGAGTCCGCGTCGGCCCCCGTCACCGTGCCCGCCGAGGTCCCGCTGGCGCTGTTCTCCGCCACCGAAAGCGTCGCCGCGTTCACAGTCGGCGCGTCGTTGACGTCGTTCAGGTTGATCGTGATCGTGCCGGTGTCGCTGAGGGACGGCGTCCCGTTGTCGGCCACCTGGACCGTGAGAGCGAACGGGTGGTTCGTCTCGTAGTCGACGTCGGTTGCGTCGGCGACGGTGATCGCTCCGGTGTTCGGGTTGATCTGGAAGGCGCCGCCGGTGTTCCCGCCGGTGATGGAGAACGTGCGGGTCTGGCCGGCGTCGGGGTCGGTGAACGTGGCCGTGCCGGCGCTCGTTCCGTTGGCGCTGTGCTCGTCCAGGCCGAAGGTCGCGCCGTTGACGTCGGGCGCCTCGTTGACGTCGGCGACGTCGATCTGGAAGACCTCTTCGTACTGGAGGTTGCCGCCGTCGGTGGCGCGTAGCCTGATCGAGAACGGGCCCTGGGTCTCCTTGTCGAACACCTCGGACGTCCTGAGCGAGTTCGACGGCCCCACGTTGAAGCGTGCGTTGTCGGCGTCGCCGGCGCCCGATGCCAGGCTGAAGACCAGGGACCCGGAGTCACCCGCGTCGGGGTCGGTGCCCGAGATCGTGCCGACGACCGTGTTCAGAGAAGCGTTCTCGGCAACGTCGGTGTCGTTCAGCGACACGTCGACGGGCGCCTCGTTGACGTTCGTGAGGTTGACCGTGATCGTCTCGGCGTCGCTGAGGGCCGGGGCCCCGCTGTCGGTCGCCTCGACGGTCAGCGAGAACGTCGGGTTGGTCTCGAAGTCGACGTCGTTCACGTCAGCCACGGTGATCTCACCGGTGTTCGGGTTGATGGCGAACGCGTTGCCGGTGTTCCCGCCGGTGATCGCCCACGTCTGCGTGTGTCCTGCGTCCGGGTCCGACGCGGTGGCCGTGCCCACGGACGTCCCGTTGGCCGAGTTCTCCGCCAGAGAGAGCGTCGCGGCGTTCACGACCGGGTTCTCGTTGAGGTTGTTCAGGTTGACCGTGATCGTGTCCGAGTCGTTCTTCGCCGGCGTGCCGTCGTCTTCGACCTGAACCGTGAGGTTGAACGCCGGCGTCGTCTCGAAGTCGAGGTCGCTCGTGTCGGCGACCGTGATGGCGCCGGTGCTGTCGTCGATCTGGAAGGCGCCGAGCGTGTTCCCGCCGGTGATCGAGTAGGTGAGGTCCTGCGCCGGCGAGTCCTCGTCGGTGGCGGCCACGGTGTGGACCGCGGTGCCGTTCGCGCTGTTCTCGTCGAGCGCGACCGTGGCGGCGCTGACCGACGGCGGGTCGTTGACGTCGGTGACCGAGATCGAGAAGACCTCTTCGTAGTCAAGGTTGCCGGCGTCACGGGCGCGGATCCGGACCGAGAACGGGCCCTGGGTCTCGAAGTCGAACGACTGCGCCGCCTGGAGGACGCCGTTGGTGATCTGGAACTTGCCGTTGTCACCGTCGCCGGCGCCGGCCACGAGGCTCAGCGTGTGCGTGTCGCCGGCGTCGGGGTCGATCGGCGCGAGGTTGCCGACGTTCTGCCCGACCGCCGCGTTCTCGGCGACGGAGCTGTTCGACAGGGTGATGTCCGTGGGGGTCTCGTTGACGTTGGTCAGGTCGATCGTGACTGCACCGGAGTCGGACTTCGCCGGCGTCCCGTTGTCCTCGGCACGGACCGTGAGCACCCACTGCTGCACGTCCTCGAAGTCGAGCTCGCCGACGTCGGCCACGGTGATCTCGCCGGTGGTCGCGTTGATGGCGAAGGCGCTGCCCGAGTTCCCGCCGGTGATCGACCAGCCGTGCGTCTGCGCGGCGTCCTGGTCGGTGACGGTGGGGGTCCCGACGCTCGTCCCGTTCGCGCTGTTCTCCGCGACGGAGTACGTCTGGTCGGCGACGACAGGAGCGTCGTTGACGTTGTTCAGCGTCACGGAGAACTGCTTCTCGAAGGAGGCCCCCGCCCCGTCCTGGCCCTTGACCCGGATCGAGAACGGGCCCTGGGTCTCGAAGTCGAAGGCCTCGCCGGTCTTCAAGGTCGTGCCCTGGATCGCGAACCTGCCGTTGTCCGTGTCGCCGGCGCCGGCCGCGAGCGTGAACGAGTGGAGGTCACCGGCATCCGGGTCGACGGCCGAGAAGCTCCCGACCGTGGCGCCGGAGGCGAGCTCCTCGTCGACCGAGTTGTTGGAGAGGTTGACGTTCGTCGGCGCGTCGTTGACCGAGGCGACCGTGATCGAGACCGGGGCTGCTCCGGAGTCGAGCGTGCCGTCGTTCGCCTTGAAGTCGAAGTCGTCGAGCCCGAAGAAGTTCGCTGCCGGGACGTACGTGACCTCGTTGCCGGTCAGCGTGAACGGCAGGTCGCCGGCGCCGATCAGCTGCCCGCCGAGGCCGGAGCCGTCGCGAAGCGCGCCGTTCGAGGGAAGAGAGGTGATCTTGAAGACCGAGGGGTTCGGGCCGTCGGTGTCGTTGCCGAACAGCGTCACGACCTCGAACGTGTCCTCGGTGGCGGAGACGTTCTGCGCGGTGGCCGTCGGAGGGTCGGCGACCGGGGCCACGTTGATCGTGACGGTCGCCGGGTCGCTCTGCGACGTGCCGTCGGTGGCCGCGTACGTGAACGTGTCGGGGCCGTTGAAGTTCGCGTCCGGCGTGTAGGTGAAGGAGCCGTTCGGGTTGAACGTCACGTCGCCGTTCACGGCGTTCGTCAGGAGCATCGCTCCGTTGAGGCCGTTCTCGGGATCGCTGTCGTTCGCGAGGACGCCGGGGGCCGGCACGTTCAGCGTCTGGTCCTCGTCCGTCGCGTAGGTGTCGTTGGCTGCGGTCGGCTTCAGGTTGTTCGGCGGGCTCGTCGGCGGGGTCGGCGTGGGCGAAGCGGTCGCCGTCGGGGTCGGGGTCGGCGATGCCGTGGGCGAAGGCGTCGGGGTCGCCGGCTCCTCGCAGTCGGTCTCGCTCTCGCCGTCGCAGGCATCGGTGTCCTTGCCGCCCGACAGGGTGTCGTATCCGGAGCCGCCCGTCAGCGTGTCGTCGCCGGGCCCGCCGCGGAGCGTGTCGTCGCCCTTGCCACCGAGGATCGTGTCGTTGCCGTTGCCGCCCTTGATGGTGTCGTCGCCCCCGCGGCCGCAGATGACGTCGTTGCCGCCCTTGCCCTTGATGACGTCGTCGCCCTTCCGGCCGATGATGACGTCGTCGCCGGTCGTGCCCTTCAGCTTGTCGTCGCCGCCCGTACCGACGATGGCGTCGTCGTCGAAGCACGCCGCCGGGATCTGGCTCGAGGTCAGCGCCGCGGAGATCGAGAGCGATCCCACGGCAAGCGCGAAGAGGGCCGCCGCGACTGCGGCAGCTGGCTTCGTCCGGAACGTCCGCCTTGTTTCCAATGTAGTTCGAAAGCCAAACAGGCTGCTGCTCATCGGACAATGGCCCCTTTTCGTCATTCGCCGCTTATGCGCTCACGGCGTCTTCGGCGGGCGTCAGGGCCGACCTAAGGGGTGATGCGTGGAACTACTGCGTTCCTTTAGTTACATCAGGGCGCGACTAGTAGTCCTTTGGGTACCTGGTTCACTAGTCCGCGAGGAGACGGGCTCTCAGCCGAGATCGGCCACGCCGGGGCGGCCGTGACACTGCTTGTACTTCTTGCCGCTCCCGCACGGGCACGGCGCGTTGCGGGGGATCTTGTCGGAGACGGCCTGCTCGATCGCGACGGCGTCTGCTTCGCCCTCGCCCCCCGCGGCGGAGCGGCCGTTCCCGGCCTCTGCCGGAGGCGGCGTCGCGGCCATCGAGGCCATCGGGATCTGCCTGCGCTCCTCGCGGATGCGGGTCGGCTCCGAGCGGCGCTGCTCGTCCTCGCGGACGACCTCGACGTGGAAGACGTAGCGGGCGAAGTCCTCCTTGATGCTCTCCTGCATCTGGAGGAACATGTCGAACCCCTCGCGCTGGTACTCGACGAGCGGGTCCTTCTGCGCCATAGCGCGCAGCCCGATGCCCTCCTGGAGGTAGTCCATCTCGTAGAGGTGCTCGCGCCACCTGTTGTCGATTACCGACAGCAGGACGAGCCGCTCGATCTTGCGCATCTGCTCTTCGCCGAGCTCTTCCTCGCGCTGGTGGTACACCTTCGCGGCGTCCTCGAGGAACGCGCCCTGGACCTGCTCGAACGTGACGGTCTCGGGGTCGAAGTCGTCGGGCTTCAGCGACGTCGGGAAGATCTCGCGGGCGCGGTTGAACAGCGAGTCCCAGTCCCATTCCTCAGGGTGTAGGTCAGGGTTGGCGTTCTCCGAGACCGCGGCCTCGACGACGTCGGTGACGAGGTCGAAGGCCTGGTCGCCGATGTCGGCGCCCTCGAGGATCTTGCGACGCTCCGCGTAGATCACCTGGCGCTGCTTGTCCATGACCTCGTCGTACTTGAGGACGTTCTTGCGGATCTCGAAGTTCATGCCCTCGACCTGCGTCTGGGCACGCTCGATCGCCTTCGAGACGATCTTGGCCTCGATCGGGACGTCGTCGGGGATCTTGAGGCGGTCCATCATCCCGCCGATGCGGTCGGACGCGAACAGCCGCATGAGGTCGTCCTCGAGCGAGAGGTAGAACCGGCTCTCGCCGGGGTCGCCCTGACGACCGGCTCGCCCACGCAGCTGGTTGTCGATGCGGCGCGAGTCGTGGCGCTCGGTGCCGAGGACGTAGAGCCCGCCGACGGCGACGACCTTCTCGTGCTCGGCCGCGCACTGGGTCTTGTAGCGCTCGAACAGCGGGTTGAACTGGGACTCGTACTCGGCCATCTCCTCGGGCGGGTACTCCGCGAGGAGGAACGCGTCGTTGTCCCAGCCGGCGGCCTGCATCTCGGCGCGCGCCATGCCCTCGGCGTTGCCGCCCAACAGGATGTCGACGCCGCGTCCGGCCATGTTCGTGGCGACCGTGATCGCGTGGAGCCGGCCGGCCTGCGCGACGATGCTCGCTTCCTTCTCGTGGTGCTTCGCGTTGAGGACGCTGTGCGGTACGCCGCGCTTCTGGAGGATGCGCGACAGCAGCTCGGACTTCTCGATCGACACCGTTCCGATCAGGACGGGCTG
>DASQEJ010000071.1:0-12967 GCA_035633715.1 Actinomycetota bacterium
CGCACCTGCTACCAGCGCGACCGCGACCGGATCATCCACTCCAAGGCCTTCCGGCGGCTCGCCCACAAGACCCAGGTCTTCCTCGCTCCGGAGGGCGACCACTACAGGGTCCGCCTCACGCACACGCTCGAGGTGACCCAGGTCGCGCGGACGATCGCGCGGGCGCTGTCGCTGAACGAAGACCTCGTCGAGGCCGTCTGCCTCGGCCACGACCTCGGCCACACCCCGTTCGGCCACCTCGGCGAGGAGGTCGTCGCCGCGTTCCACCCGGGCTTCCGGCACAACCTCCAGTCGGTGCGGATCGTCGAGGTGCTGGAAGACCTGAACCTGACGTGGGAGGTCCGTGACGGGATCGCGAACCACACCTGGTCGATGCCGATGCCGGCGACGCTCGAGGGCCAGATCGCCCGGTACGCCGACCGCATCGCCTACCTCAACCACGACATCGACGACGGCCTGCGGGCGGGGATCCTGGCGGAGGACGACCTTCCGGAGATCACCACCGAGGTCCTCGGCGCGACCCACTCGGACCGGATCGAGCGGATGGTGACCGACCTCGTCACCGCGTCCGGGGACGCCGAGACGATCACGATGAGCCCGCCGGTCTTCGAGGCGATGGGCGCGACGCGCAAGTTCCTGTTCGAGCGCGTGTACCTCGGCCGCGTCGGCGCGGCGACGCGCGACGCGGTTCAGCGCATCCTCCAGACGCTGCTCGCGCACTACGGCTCGGACCCGGATCGCCGTCAGGAGGCCGTCGACTACGTCGCGGGGATGACCGATCGCTTTGCGCTCAGGGCCTTCGAGCGCCTGGTCGAGGGGCCGGCCCCCGGCCTTGGGGTCCTACAATGAGCGAACTTCCCCAACCGGCGACTTGGTCGCGCCCGGAGCGAGAGGCAGCGCGGGTCGCCTAGGCGAGACGCCCGAAGGGAAGCGGAATGGCGAAGATCAAGGAAGACGACATCGATGCTCTGCGCGAACGCGCGGACATAGTCGAGGTCGTCTCGGCCGTCTCCCAGCTCAAGCGTGCGGGCGCACACACGTTCAAGGGCCTGTGCCCCTTCCACTCCGAGAAGACGCCGTCGTTCCAGGTCGACGCGGCGAAGGGGTTGTGGCACTGCTTCGGCTGCGGCGAGGGCGGCAACGTCTACCACTTCGTCCAGAAGACCGAGAGCCTCCCGTTCCCCGAGGCCGTCGAGTGGCTCGCCCGCAAGTTCGCGTTCGACCTCCACTACGAAGAGGCCCGGCCCGGCGAGCACTCCGCGGCCCGGGGGCTGAAGGCCCGCATCGTCGAGGCCAACGAGGCCGCGGCGAGCTTCTTCCACCACCAGCTGTTCACCTCGCCCGACGCGGGGGCGGCCCGCACCTATCTCGAGAGCCGCGGGTTCGGGCGCGACGTCGCCGAGCGGTGGCAGCTCGGGTACGCGCCGGGCCGCAACGCGCTCGCGCGTCACCTCCTCGCCAAGGGGTTCAAGCAGGACGAGGTCGTGCAAGCGGACCTCGCACGCATAAGCGACCGCGACGGCTCCCTCTACGACACGTTCCGGGGGCGGATCACTTTCCCGACGTGGAACCTCCAAGGCGACGTCGTGGGGTTCGGCGCCCGCGCTCTGGGCGACCAGCAGCCCAAGTACCTCAACACCTCGGAGACGCCGGTGTTCTCGAAGTCGCGCGTGATGTACGGGCTCAATCGGGCCAAGTCCGCGATCGCGCGGGGGGCCGCGCTCGTCGTCGAGGGATACACGGACGTGATCGCCCTGCACGAAGCCGGCGTGAACGAGGCCGTCGCGACGAACGGCGTCGCGCTCGGCGACACTCACTTCGAGCAGCTGAAGAAGTTCTCGTCGCGCGCGGTGCTGATGTTCGACTCGGACGCGGCCGGCGCTGGCGCCACCGAGCGCGGCTTCGGCATCCACCACCGCATCGGGATGGAGGTGCTCGTCGCGCCGCTGCCTCTCGGGCGCGACCCCGCCGACGTCGTGAAGACGGACGGCGAGGAAGGCATCAAGAAGGTCATCGACGCGGCGCAACCGCTCCTCGAGTTCAAGCTCGAACAGACGCTTGCGAAGCTGCCTCTGGACACGCCGGAGGCCCGCTCGCACGCCGTGAGACAGGCGTGTGAGGTGCTAGGGTGGCACCCCGATCCGATAGCCAGACACGAGTACGCGTTCATGGCGGCGAGAAGGATCGGGGTGGATCCCGAGGTAGTCCACCGAGTGCTCGATGAAGAGCGCTCGAGGGCGCCGGGATCGGGGGGAGCGGAGACGCCGGGTGCGCGGGACCGACGCTTCCCTGGGCACGTGAAGGTCGAGCGGGAGGCGCTGCAGTTGCTGCTTCTTCGGACTCACGAAGCGGGTCCCTGGGCGGAACGGGTAGAGCCCACCCACTTCACGTCGGCTGCGCGCCGCGAGTTGTTCAGCCACGCGCAGACGTGGGTAGGTCGCGGAGATGCGATCGACGAGCGCGCCTTCGCCCAACAGGTCTCGCCGGACGCGTTGTCGTTGTTCACCGAGCTCACGGTGGGCGCCGAGGTGCCCGGGAACGACGAGCTCGAGGCGCGGCTGCGTGAGGTGTTCGTCCGCCTCCAGGTATTCGCGCTGGAGCGTGACATCAAGAGCCGGCGCAACACTCTCCAGGAGATCAACCCATTGGACGACCCACGACGTCACGACGAGCTGTTCACCGAGCTGGTGGGGCTCGAGGCCAAGCGGCGTGACCTCCTACGCAAGATCCAGGGGACTACCTAGATGACCGACAACGAAGCCACGACCGCACCGGTGCCCGGCCCCGCCGCGCCGGAAGAGCCCGTGGGCGGCACGATCACCGACGTCACGCCCGTGCAGCTCGAGGTCGAGAAGGTGCTGCGCGCCGCGAAGGCCGAGGGATCGATCACGGCCGCCGACCTCGCCGACAAGCTCTCGACGCTCGACCTGAACCCGGACGACACCGACGCGGTCTACCAGCGTCTGATCGAGCTGGGCGTCGACGTCGTCGAGGACGAGGTCATCGAAGAAGAGGAAGAGGAAGAAGAGGAGACGGTCGCCGCCGTGCCGGCGCCGGACGCGGACGAAGACAGGGTCCGGGCCCGCCGCGAAGTCGACATGGCCCTCAAGGCGCCGACGAACGATCCCGTCCGGATGTACCTCAAGGAGATCGGGCGGGTCGCGCTGCTGACCGCACAGGAGGAGGTCTCGCTCGCGATGCGGATCGAGGCCGGCGTCCTCGCCGACGAGCGCCTCGAGTCCGCGGACGGCGAGATCCCCGACGACGAGCGCATCGAGCTCCGCTGGACGAGCGCCGACGGTGCGCGTGCGAAGCGCCACCTCGTCGAGGCGAACCTCCGGCTCGTGGTCTCGATCGCGAAGCGCTACGTGGGCCGCGGGATGGCGTTCCTCGACCTCATCCAGGAGGGCAACCTCGGCCTCATCCGCGCCGTCGAGAAGTTCGACTACACGAAGGGCTACAAGTTCTCGACGTACGCGACGTGGTGGATCCGCCAGGCCATCACCCGCGCCATCGCCGACCAGGCCCGCACGATCCGGATCCCCGTGCACATGGTCGAGACCATCAACAAGCTGCTGCGCATCCAGCGCCAGCTCCTCCAGGACCTCGGCCGCGAGCCGACGGCCGAGGAGATCGGCGAGCAGATGGAGCTCCCGCCCGAGAAGGTCCGCGAGATCCAGAAGATCTCGCAGGAGCCCGTGTCGTTGGAGACCCCGATCGGCGAGGAAGAGGACTCACACCTCGGCGACTTCATCGAGGACTCCGAGGCCGTGGTCCCGCTCGAACGGGCGTCGTTCCGGCTGCTCCAGGAGCAGCTCGAGTCCGTCCTCCACACGCTGTCCGAGCGCGAGAAAGAGGTCATCCGGCTGCGGTTCGGCCTGGTCGACGGCCAGCCGTGCACGCTGGAAGAGGTGGGCAAGAAGTTCGGCGTGACCCGCGAGCGGATCCGCCAGATCGAGTCGAAGACGCTGTCGAAGCTGCGGCACCCCTCGCGGAGCCAGAAGCTCCGCGACTATCTGGAATAGCGCCGGAACTGGTGGTCCTCCCTACCCACCCCGAACGAGCGCGTCCGGCATCCCGCGCCGCTTAGCTCCTAGCTCTGGGGCGGGGGAGCGACCGTCAGGCCCGACGGGCGGCCGTCGCCCGAGCCCTTCACCTTGCTCACGCCTTCGCTCGCCAGGTCCTTCGCCTGCTCGAGCCCCGTGCCCACGGCTTCCTTGGCCTTGCCGGTGGCCTGCTGGAAGCCCGGCGAGCTCACGACGTTCTCGTAGAGCCGCTGGAGCTGCTCGTAGCGCTCCCGGCCCGCCTTCGCGCCGAGGACGTAGCCGGCACCGAATCCGATCAGGACACCCAGACGACCGCGCATGACGACCTCCCGAAGATTTGCGATTGATGCCAGATCGTATGCCCGCGAAGGCCGACGGCAAATCCCGGGCCGGTCCGCCTATAGGATGAGCCGGCATCGATCCGGGGTAGCTCAACCGGCAGAGCAACCGGCTGTTAACCGGTAGGTTGCGGGTTCGAGTCCCGCCCCCGGAGCTCCCAGAGGCGGTCCAGGCTGACCCAGCCGGGCCGCCTTCTTCGCGCCCGCGACGCCTCATCGAGCAATCCGTCCGGCTACGGCTGACGGAGCGCGCAATGAAGGCCCGACTAGGCCCCCCACCTGCGGTTTCGCGGCCCCGCCCGGCCCGATCTAGCTAGTCAAGGACCACTCCCAACTTCCCCTCTCAGGGGGGACCGATGCACCCCTCAGGGGGATGCGGCGCCCGTGCCCCGGCCGTCAGAGTCGGTTGAGCTTGTTGCTTGTTGTTACTTATTGGGGCTGGGAGGCCGGGATGAAACACCATGATTCGGACGTCGACGTGGACCAGCTGTGGGCGGAGTTCGGGGCCGATCCTTCGAGCGCCACGCGGGAGCGGCTCATCCGCCACTACCTCCCGCTCGTGGAGTTCCTCGCCGGCCGGCTCGGCCGCCACGTCCACTCGTCGTTCCGGGCCGACCTCTACAGCTTCGGCGTCGAGGGCCTCATGGACGCGATCGACAAGTTCCGTCCCGAGATGGGCAACCGCTTCGAGACCTACGGCTCGGTCCGGATCCGCGGCGCGATGAGCGACGGCATCCGCAAGATGTCGTGGCTGCCGAGGGGGGCCGAGAACCGCTCGAGCCGCGTGATCGAGACCGTCGTCCCCGTCGACTTCCAGGCGGCGCGGACCCCGGTCGGAGCGAGGCTTCAGGACTGCCTCAGCGACCGCACGGCCTCGGCGCCCTTCGACGACCTCCTCCTGCAGGCGGACCACGACGAGGTCGTGGCGGCCGTCCAGGCCCTGCCCGACCGCGAGCGCAGCGTCGTCGTCGAGCACTACTACGCGCAGAGGCAGCTGAAGGAGATCGGCAAGGACATGGGCGTGACGGAGTCCCGGGTCTGCCAGCTGCACCGTAGGGCTCTGAGGATGCTCGCAGGAGTCCTGGCGGAGCCGGCCACGGCTTGAGCCGGCTAGCGAAGTGAGCGCGGCGGCGGCCCGGTGGGGCGCCGGGTCGCCGCCCGCTCCACTCGTCCCACAAAGAGAAACGGCGGCCGGGTCACCGGCCGCCGTCACGATTTCAGCTACGCCCTACGGGCACTCTTTGAAGACCACACAACGGACGGTGCGGTCGGCGTACTCGTAGTACGTGTACGCCGCGTCGTACGCGTGGCCGACCTCCTCGAGCGCGTGCTGGATCTGGCGACCCGCTGCGGAGCAGATCGGCGCGATGAGCGTCCCGCACGAGATCGTGCCCGGGTCCGGCTGGGCCTGCGCGGGAGCGGCCCCCGCCACCAGACCTCCGCTGATCAACAGTGCAGTTCCGAGCGCGGAAAGCTTGCGCATTTCGATCCCCTTTCGCCGCCGACGTTTACGAGCGGCGCACTCTAGCGGAACGGGCCCGGATTGTCACGATTGTCTTAACAGCCGTGCCCCTATGCTCGCGAACGTGAGGGTGGCGATCACGGGCGGGACGGGCTTCGTCGGAGGACACCTCGCTGCCGCGCTCTCACGCTCCGGGCACGAGGCCGTGCTGACCGCCCGCGGGGTGGACCAGCGGCCGTGGGCGCAGGAGGTGCGGTCGCTGCCGGGTGTGACGACGTTGCGCGCCGGCCTCGACGACGCCGGGCGACTGGAGGAGGCGTTCGCCGGCTGCGACGCGGTCGCGCACTGCGCCGGGATCAATCGCGAGATCGGACCCGCGACCTACCAGGCGGTGCACGTCGACGGGACGAGAAACGTCGTCGCGGCCGCCGAGCGAGCCGGCGTCGCGCGCCTGGCCCTCGCCGGCTTCGTCCGCGCCCGTCCAGGGAGCGGCTCGCCGTACCACGAGTCGAAGTGGATCGCCGAGGAGATCGTGCGGGCGTCGCGCCTCGAGTGGACCGTGCTGAAGCCCGGGATGATGTACGGACGCGGCGACCACATGCTCGACCACTTGAGCAAGGCGCTGCTCACGTTCCCCCTCTACGTCGGCGTCGGCGACCGGCGGGTGCGCCCGCTGGCGATCGACGACGCGGTGCGGGTGTTCGAGGCGGCGCTCGTCGACGGCCGTCTCCCGCGTAAGACCGTGGCGGTGCTCGGCCCGACCGAGCTGACGTTCGACGACGTCGCGCGGCGCGTAGCGAAGGTGATCGGGAAGAGGAGGTTGTTCGTGCGCGCTCCGATCGCGTTCCACTACCTCCTCGCTCGCATCTCGGAAGCAGTGATGAACGTGCCGCTCGTAGCACGCGCACAGGTGCGCATCCTCGAAGAGGGGTTGGTCGAGCCGGCGTGCGCACCCCACCCCCTGCCCGAGGACCTCGCGCCCGTGGTCCCGTTCGACGACGCGGCGATCAGGGCAGGGCTGCCCGACCACCTCGAACGATTCGGCCGCGCGGACCTGCTGCGCTCGCGTTCCTGAACTAGGCTCTCCTTCGGGTTTCGAGGGGGGGCTTGGTGCGGACGAGAAGAGCGATCCTGTGGTCGTGCATGGCCGCGCTGTGCATCCCCGCCGCCATCCAGGCGCCCGCATGGGCGGACGACTCCGCGCCGTCGATCTCGTCGTTCCGAAGGATCAGCCCGGACCTCGGCGTGCCGTTGCAGCCCGTGGTCGTCGAGTTCGAGGCGACCGACGAGGGCGGCGCCGGCCTCGAGTACGCCCTGTTCACGTACCGGAGCCCGATCGGCGCGATCTTCCGCGTCGACTCGCCGTACCTCGGACGATCGCCCGGGGGGACGTTCGAGGCGGTCGAGGTCGTGGGCCCGTGGGCCGCGGCGGGGCAGTACACACTCGAGCTCGTCGAGGTCTACGACAGGGAGCGCAACCTCACCACGTACGAGCGAGACGCGTCGCCGGGTCTCGACTTTGCCGCGGCCGACTTCCGCATCGACAACCCGAACGAGGACGTCACCGCGCCGGTCGTCACGTTCGCGAAGGTGTTCGACGAGAGCCTCCGCCCCGGCGAGCCCGCGGTCGTCCTCTATACGGCGAGCGACGACAGATCGGGCGTCGCCAAGGTCGCGGTGAGCGCCTGGGTGCCGACGTTGCGGGACAGCTTCAACCTGCAGCCGCTGCCCGGGCTCGACCCCGTCGGCCCCGCGAGCTGGATCGTCCCGCTCGGCTCTCCGACCGGCGAGTACGAGATCTTCGGGATCAGCGTCGAGGACCGCGCGGGGAACGGGCTCAGCGTGATGGCGAACGAGCCGGTGCGCGTCTACCCGGAGGGGGCGGCGATGCCCTCGAAGACTCCCGCGGACCCGAACGGCATGGGGTTCACGGTCGACGCGCCGACGCAGGACGTCATGCCCCCGCGGATCACGAGGCTCGAGCGGGTCACGCCTCACGTCAGGAGACCGGGCGACCAGATCGCGACCGAGTTCGCCACGGCGGACGAGGGGACCGGCGTCAGCGAGCTGTATCTCTCGTGGTCCGACGGGATGGGTCACGAGCTCGAGGCGTGGAAACGGTGCGGCGACCGTAGCGCGGGCACCATGACGGTGACGCTCGAGGACTTCCGCAGCGTCGACCGGGACTGGACGCTCACGCTCGCGGTGATACGCGACCGTGTCGGCAACTCGACGGGCTACCACCGCAACGGCGCGGTCACCCACGGCTACCGCGGCCAGAGCGGCACGCACGACCTCGACTTCTCGCGGCTGGACTTCCGCGTCGAGGCGGGGGAGCCGTCGGCGCCGGAGTTCCCCGACACGAGCAGTGAGGTGTGCCGCGTGATCGGCGACGTCTCTCTCGGCACCGACGACGCGACCGTCCTCGCGGGGCAGGAGGTGCCGCTGTCGGGGTCCGTCACCGGGGGCTCGCACGCGGTGGCGCGCCCGGTGATCGCGATCCACGGGTACCGCGGCGACGATCCGGTCCTCCTCGACGTAGTCGAGGGGACCGCGCAGGGCGGCTACCGCACCGCGTTCGAGCCGCGCGCCAACACGCGGGTGGTCGCGTCGTACCTGGGGTCGGAGGGGCCGCGAGGCGCCGAGGCGTCGAGCTCACGGAGCGTGGCGATCCGGGTGGCTCCGCGTGTCGTCGCGGCGTTCGAAGACGGGACCGTGTCGCCCGGTGACACCGCTCGCCTCTCGGGATCGGTGTGGCCCCCGCATCCGGGCGACGAGGTGTTGCTGCAACGCAAGGGGGGCCGCGGCTGGCGCACGATGCGCCAGGCCACGTTGTCGCCGGAGAGCTCGTTCGACTTCCGGTGGGCGGCGACGAGGACGTCGCGCTACCGCGTGGTGAAGCCGGCGGACGACGATCACGTCAGGGGCAGCAGCCCCGCCCGGAGGCTCACCGTCTCGGATCGCTAGACCGGGTCGCCATGGGCGAGAATCGGCGGGTTCCTCGAAGGGGGCGTAGCTCAGTTGGTCAGAGCGGCGGACTCATAATCCGTTGGTCGCAGGTTCGAGCCCTGCCGCCCCCACGACCTCGCCGCGTCATCTACTGCCAGGCCCCCACGATCGCGCCGGCGATCATCAGGCCGAGCGTGTAGTACGCGCCGAACATCGCGCTGAGGACCGGCTTCTTCTGCTCGTACGCGCCGTTCATGAACGTCGCCGCCGTGACGAATCCGATCCCGGCGACTGCGCCCACTGCCACTCCGTCGGCCACCGAGGGCTCGTCGACGAACGTCAGGATCAGCGCCAGTGCGAGTGCGCTGAGGAAGGAAGCGACTGCGCCCAACGCCATCTCGCCACCGGGGCCCTCGCGTTCGACGTCCTCGGGCCTCATGCCCATGGCGGTCAGCCAGGTGTTGCGGAACAGCAGCCCGTACCAGAGCGCGCCGAGGGCCTGGTGGGCGACCGTCGCTACCAGCACCGCGAGCCAGTTGACGTCGAGCTCCATCGCCACTCCTCTCAGTCGACGAGCGAGTGACACGAGCATCGACCAGAAGCGGCGGTCAGTCCACTACTCGGGCTGCATGCTCAGCAGCGGCGCGAGCTGCTCGATCAGCCCCGCGACGTTCGCCATCATGTCGAAGACGGCGTCGGCCTCGGCCCTCTCGGGGTCGAGCCGGGTGAGCAGCTCGATCCCGAGGAACATGGCCGAGATCGCATAGGCGGCGGAGCGCGGCGACACGACCGACTCGAGCGTTCCCGCCGCGGGGTTCGCGCGCTCGAGGGAACGTTCGACGATGGCGATCCAGCGGTCGATCCGGTCGAGGATCTGGCCGCCGAGCTCGGGGTCCGTGGCCGCGGCCATCAGCTGCGTAACGGCCGTGACGGCGCCCGTCTCGATGTCCTCGTCGTGCAGCCGCCGTGCGATCGCGACGAGGTCGTGCAGCGAGGCGACGTCGGCGGCGGCGGCCTCGTAGCGCGCGATCTGCTCGTCCGACGTGCGTGAGAACGCCTCCATCAACAGCTGGGGGACGGACCTGAAGTGATAGAAGATCAGCGCCTGGTTGAAACCACCGCGCTGGGCGATCGCCCGCGCGGTGGTCCCGACTATCCCTTGCTCTCGCAGCGTCTCGACGGCCGCGTCCATGATGCGCTGGCGCGTGTCGGCGCCGGGTCGCGCGGGAGTACCGGAGGTGTTCTTCATCGAGGGTCGTGGGTGACCATAACGCCGTCGCACCACGAGCACTCGGTCTCGGGCTCGTCGACCCACCGGGCGTAGCGGTCACGCCGCTTCGACACGAACATGAAGAACCGCTCCGCGAACGGAGCGAGAGCCGGACGGGCCAGGAGGTGCGACACCGTCCGGTAGCGGGCCGTGGCCCACAGGCACATTACGAACGCCGCGGGGCCCACCCACGCGTTGCCCTTGTCGTCGACCACCACGAGCTCGTTGCCGAGCCACGGGCCGAGCGACCCGAAACGGGCCCGGGCCTCGGTCGACCCCGAGGCCACGAGCTGCACCGGGACGAGACATGGCTGCGTGAGCAGCCAGTCCCGGCACCGACGGCAGAGCGCACACGACTCGTCGTAGAGGATCGTCAAGCTCTGCGTACCCTGCATGTGAGGTCACGCTCCTTGCGAGGCCGGGCCCGCCATTGCCTGCGGGGCGACCGGGGGAGGGAGCTCGCGCTGCTCGCGGTGGATCCTGATGCGCCAGAAGATCAGCACGTTGGTCAGGTGCATGACCGCCAGCACGAGGAGCAGCCCGCCGACTCGGTGGACGAAGAACTCCATGGCGCCGAAAGCGTCGAGGTTGCGGCCCGCGTTCAGCGCGTAGAAGGCGTAGCCCAGGTTGAACATGTAGAAGCCGATCACGAGGAGCCTGTTGACCGCGTCCGCGATCCCGGCCCGGTCCCCGAACACGTCCCTGAGGAACACTCCGCCGTTCTGGAACAGCGTGCGGGCGAGGAACGCCGTGAGCCCGATCGCCACCGCCATGTAACCGACGTACACCAACATCACGTAGCCGTTGCCTTCCATCGCTACCCTCCTTCTTGAGCGGACACTTTAAGCACTTGCTCAAAGCGTACGCTCAAGCCGAAATGGTGTCAAGACGTCGAGGAGGGGGGCCGGGACGAGCCGGCGAAATTGGGTACGAAGTCCACGTCTTTGCCGCCCATCCCGCCGGGAGGTAGCAGTGAGAAGGCTCGCCTGTGTCGTCGCGCTCGTAGCGCTGCTGTTCGCCGCGCTGCCCGCCTCCGCCCAGGGCCATCGCGCCTACGACGACGTCGTCACGAACCACGACGACGGGACCGAGATCGCCGTCACCGTCTTCCGCCCCGCAGGCTCGAGCGCCGCAGCGCCGGCGCCGGTCGTCCTGCACTCGCACGGTTGGGGCGGCAGCCGCGAGACCGCCGTCGGCGCCGCCGTGAAGCCGTACCTCGACGCCGGGTTCGGCGTCGTGAGCTTCGACCAGCGGGGCCACGGCGACAGCAGCGGGCAGGCCTACATCCAGGACCCGACCCGCGAGACCGAGGACGTGAAGGCCGTCATCGACTTCGTCGCCGGTCTCGACTGGGTCCGGCTCGAGGCCCCGGGTGACCCGGTCCTCGGCGCGATCGGCGGCAGCTACGGCGGCGCCTACCAGACGATGACTGCGCTGGACGAGATCGCCGACGAGGGGGCCACGCGCTTCGACGCGCTCGCCCCGCAGATCACCTGGTTCGACCTGCCCGAGAGCCTGGCGCCGCAGAAGGTCGTGCGCACCGCGTGGGTCCTCGCCCTCTACGGCGCGGGCTCGAGCATGCTCCCGCAGCACGTCCACGAGGCGTTCGTGTGGGGGAGCGCGACCGGCCAGTGGCCGGACGGCACGCTCTACGACCAGCCCGCGCCGGCCGCGCCCGACATCGACTCGGTCCTCGCGGAGAACGGGCCGCGTGCCTTCGTCGAGCGAGGGATCCGCATCGACGTGCCGGTCCTGCTGCGACAGGGGGCGAGCGACAACCTCTTCGACCTGAACGAGGGCCTGAAGATCTTCGAGCGCGCGTTGACCGACGAGGCGCGCGCGCAGAGCTACTTCGTGTCGTTCAACGGCGGGCACGCGCTGCCGAACGCGCTGCCGCCGGGAGAGCCCGCGGACGTGCAGGTCGGCGGCGGCGTCGACGCGTGCACGGACTTCACGGCGACGACGATCGAGTTCTTCGAGCGTGTGTTCTCCGGCACGACGACGGGCGGGCTGCTGCCGGCGCGCTACAACTTCACCGCGGTCGACGGCAAGACATGCCTGCGCACGGGGAGCGTTCCTGCCCGCAAGCAGTTGACCGTCGCCGGCCCGTTCGGGACCGGCGAGATCGTCACGACCGCCGGGGGCGGGGCGCCGCAGCACCTCCCCTTGCTCGACGGCCCGGCGAACGTGGCCGGGGTTCCGGTGCTCGAGGGCAAGGTCACGTCCGCGGCACTCGACGGGCGAGCGTTCTTCGGCCTCGCGATCGGGACCACGCCCGCCGACGCCCGCGTCGTCCACAACAACCTGCTACCGCTACGGCGCGCCGTGCCCGTGACCGACTCGGAGTTCGAGATCGAGCTGCCGGGAGTCGTGGCCAAGGTCCCCGCCGGCAAGACCCTCTACCTGACCGTGACTCCGGTGTCCGACATGTTCTTCGGTCACGGGTCGCGCACGCCGGGGGCCATGGTGCTCACCGACGTGTCGATCGGGCTGCCGCTGACGAACTGCGCGAAGGTCAAGGCCAAGTTCCACGGCACGTTCGACTACTGCCGGTAGCGGTCAGGCCCCGAATCGGACGCGCAACCTGCGGGCGACGCGCGTCCACGCGACGTAGAGGACGAGCGCGACGGCTCCGACCGGGACGATCGCGCCGGCTGCCACTATCGCTCCCGACGCGATCACCAGCGAGATCGACTTCGCCGTCGCCCGCGCGCGCTCGACCGGCGACTTCTCCGGCGGGGGCGGGGGCCTCCTCGCAGTGAGCCCGACGTCGATCGAGGCGTACGCGACGTCCGCCCGGACGCTGGCACTCTCCTCTTTCGTGTTGGCTGCGGTGGGAGTCACGTCCGCGCCGGACATCTCCTGACGCGTCAGCTCTCCGATGGCGCTGAGCTCGACGACC
>DASQEJ010000072.1:0-5036 GCA_035633715.1 Actinomycetota bacterium
GACGAGGTCGACCTCGAGACGGTGTTCCTCGATCTCACCGGGGGGGCCGAGGCATGATGCGGCTGTTCGGCTCCGAGATGACGCGCCTCGCCTCGCGCCGGCTTCTCCGGTGGACGTTCGTGTTGTTCTGCGGGGCGATCCTTCTGATCGGCGTCCTCGTGTTCGTCAACGACTCGAACGGGACCTTCACCGAGCGCGACGTGCAGGACGCCCTGATGGGCCTGTCGCTCCCACTGCTCATGCTGGGATGGCTCGTGGGCGCCAGCGCTATCGGCGCGGAGTGGGGCAACCGGACGGTGTCGGCCCTGCTGACGTGGGAGCCTCGCCGGACGCGGGTGCTGGTCGCGAAGGCGGCCGCGGCCTGCGGGACCGCCGCGCTCCTGGTCGTCGCGCTGGAGATCGTGTTCACCGCCGTGATGATGCCGGTGGCGTGGGCCGCGGATCCCACGTTCGTGCCGGTCGACCCCTCTTTCGAGTCGATCGACCCGTTCTCGTGGGCGACCTACGCGGCCACCGCGGGGCGCATCACGCTGGTGTCCGTGCTCGCCGGGGCGTTCGGGTTCGCGCTCGCGACGATCGGCAAGAACACCGCCGCCGCGCTGGGCGGCGGGATGGCGTACCTGCTGATCGTCGAGAGCCTCGTCCGCAACTACCTGCCGGAGTCGTCGAAGTGGCTTCTCAGCACGAACATCATCCGCGTCATCGAAGGCGGGGCGCCGGGCGGGGTCGAGGCCTACACGACGACCGGGGCCGCGTCGGTTCTGGCGCTCTACGCGGTTGGCCTGCTGCTCGTCGCCCTGTGGTTCTTCCGGCGCCGCGAGATGGCCTGACCGGCGCCGGGCCGGAATTACGTATTTATTTCCAGGTCCGCGGCCGGTAACAAGGGCTGGAGAGGGTTCTGCCTACGTCAGAGAGGTGTCTTCAGTGAGGCTTCGGAGATCGACCAGAGCGGCGGCGTTCGCAGTCGCGGTAGCCGGATTCGTGGGGTCGATGACCGGGATCGCGTGGGCGCCGAAGAACCTGTCCGTGCACGTGATCGAGGCCGCTTGCGACGTCAAGGACGCGGGCAGCGGCGAGTTCGTCGGCTCGGTCACGTTGACCGGCTTCACCCTCGTCAAGAACCAGCTCTTCGGCGTCGCGACGGTCTCCGGCACGTGCACGCTGCCCAACGGGACGCGGGTCGTGACGTCCGAGCGCGAACGCGCGCTCGTGCCGGTCTCGATCCAGGAGCTCTCCTGCGCCAAGCTCGACCTGCTCCTCGCCGACGTGTCGATCGGCACGACCACCCTGCGGACGGGCGGGATGCACCTGTTCGTCTTCCCGGGCTCGAAGGGCGACGAGGCGAAGCTCTGCGCGGCTGCCGACATGGCCGCGAGACGCTCGGTCGCGGAGATGCTCACGCCGCTCAGCCACCTGCTCTTCCACTAGCATCCGCGCATGGACCGGCGCATCGTCATCGAGCATCGCGACGCGCTCATCTACATGCTCGTCGAGGCCGCCGAGATCGAGCATGCGATCTGCTGCCAGTACCTGTTCGCGGCGTTCGGGCTGAAGCAGTCCACCGGCGAGGGCGTCACCGAGCGCCAGCTCCGGGCGATCGAACGATGGCGCGCGACGATCCTCGAGATCGCCGCGCAGGAGATGCTCCACTTCGCGCTCGTGAACAACCTGCTGGCGGCGATAGGCGCGGCCCCGCGGGTCGGGCGTCCGAACCTCCCCGTCCAGGGCCGCCACTACCCGCCGGGCGTCCAGTTCGCGCTTCTCCCTCTGGGCGAGCCCGCGCTGCGCCACTTTTTGGTCCTCGAGCGGCCGGAGGGCATCACGCTCGTCGACGCGGAGGGCTTCGAGGCCATGCGCGAGGCCGAGCCGGTCATGGACCCAGACGACATCGTGCCGCGCCCCCAGGACTTCCGCACGGTCGGTGAGCTGTACCGGTCGATCGAAGAGGGGTTCGAGCGGCTGGTCGAGCGCTACGGCGAACAGTGGGTGTTCATCGGCGACGAGACCTCGCAGGCGACGCCGGAGACGTTCCGGTGGCCCGAGCTCGTTCCCGTCACCGACCTGAAGACTGCCAAGCAGGCGATCGACGTCGTCGTCGAGCAGGGAGAGGGGCCGCGCGGCCACTGGAAGGACGCGCACTACGGGCGCCTGCTCGTGATCCTCGGCGAGTACCTGACGATGCGACGCGAGGACGCGACGTTCGAGCCGTCGCGTCCGGTCGTCCCGGCCCACTGCCGGCCGCCGGTCGACACCGACTCCGTGCACCTGATCTCGGACCCGCTCACGTCGAAGGTCATGGACTCGTTCAACGTGTCGTACGAGATCCTCCTGTACGCGCTCGCGCGCTACTTCGCCCACGGCCACGAGACGCAGGAGCAGCTCGACACCCTGGCCGACGTCGCCGTCGGGCTGATGATCCAGGTCATCCGCCCGCTGGGGATGGCGCTGACGGAGCTTCCGGTGGGCGACGCGTCGCCGGGCAAGACGGCGGGACCGGCGTTCGAGCTCTTCCACGGCAGCGGCTACCTGTTGCCGCACACCTGGCAGGCGTGGGTCTTGCTGCACGAGCGGATGGCCGAGCTACAGGCGTTCATGGAGAAGACGGCGGGGGAGCAGGACGCGCCCGCGGTCCTGGCCGACGTCGCCGCGGCGGTCGCCGCGCTGAAGGACAAGCTGACGACGAAGATGGTCCGGCTGGCCGACCGCGAGGTCGGGCCCGCGGTCTCGTCTCTCTCGCGCTCCGGCGACTAGCTCCTCTTGAAGAGGCCGATCCCCGCCGCCAGCGGCAGGACGGAGCGAGGCGAGTAGGCAGCAGTCCACATGCCCCCGTGCGCGGCCGCGTCGACGAACAGGTCGTAGGGGTGGTCGAGCTGAGTGTCCGGCCGGGCCGCGGCCCCCGGAGCGCGCAGGTCGTGCACGAGGAGCGCGGCCATCAGCGCGCGGCTCGTCGCGGGCTCGAACACCTCGACTCCGAACGCGTGGGCGCCGCGGTAAGCGGCGGCGAGCACCTTGTTCTTCGTCACCGACCTCGTGCGCGTCGCGGGCGCGACGTTCGCCGACGCGAGCGTCCCCTCCTCGCGGGCCGTCACGGCCCGCCAGCGCTGGAGCATCTTCGCCAGCGCGTAGTTCGGCCCCTGCTGCGGGACGAGCGCGTCCGCGAGGCCCCACGTCCGGCCGCCTTCGCCCTCGATCGTCGCCGGGTAGTTCGGTGCGAACACCTTCGCCCGCGACAGGCCCCGCGCCCCCCGGCCGAACATGGAGGTGGCGCGAGCCCGAGAACGTTCGACGACCTCCGCCGGCACGGCGAACACGTCCGTCGGGGTCGCTAGGTACGCGATCGACACGTCGTCGCGTTCGCGCTGCAGCGTCACGATGATCGAGTCGAGCGCGCCGGCGACCTTCAGGAACGTCGACCCGTCTGCGTAGGCATAGGTCCCGAGGACCATCGGACCGTCGAATGACCTGAGCCACGCCGCGATCTCCGGCGTCTGCGACAGCAGGTCGGCCCCGGCCCTTCCGTCGCGCTCGGGATAGCGGACCGTGCCGCTGCCCGCGGCCGCGAGGCCGAGGATGCGGTCCCAGACCGCCGGGCGTGGGAGATCGACAGCGAGCACGTCGGCGCCCCATCGGCACAGGGCCTCGAGCGGCCCCATCTCCGCCGCCGCGCCGAGGAGGGCGAACCGCATCCCCGAGAGGTCGAGCCATTCCGGGTTGGCCACGACCTGCGACACCGCCTCGGCGCACGACTTCTCGATCACCCCCGCCGCGACCCACGCGTCGAGCTGTCGCCGCAGCGCGTCGCCGCGAAGGTCGGCCCCCTCGTACGGCACGACGACCTCGCGCTCGCGCGGCCCCTTGCCGGAGATCGACCCGGTGTCGAACGTCTGCTTCGCCTCGCCCGACACCGCGTCGAGCAGCGCGCTCTCGCCGTCGCCGCCGTCGATCACGAGGTTGCGGTGGACGGCCCCGAGGCCCTCGCCGGCGATCCTGAGGGCGTCCTTGCCCGACCGCGCTCCAGCCTCGACGAGCTTGCGCACGGGCGAGAGATACGTCTTGCGCCAGTCCTTCTGCCGCTCGATCGAGCCGGCGAGTGATGCGTCGACCGATCCCGCCGCCTCGGCGAAGACGGTCTTGCCGACGGCCTGCGAGCTGCGCCGTCCTTCGTGCGCGCGGAAGTCGACCCCTCCGGCGCCCTTGGCGGTGGTGTCCGTAGGTCCTCACCCCTCCCGTCGGTCCCTCGCGAGCCGTCGAGCATGGCAACGGCCCGCAGGCCGGTCAAATGGGGCTCGCCGCGCCGCAGCCGCGGCCGGCCCGCGAAAACTTCTGGCCGCAGCCGGCCGTCGCCGGGAGGTAAAGCCCGGCTTGACCTAGAAGGGAGCCTCCAGTTCAGACAGCAGTCGAATACGGCTGCGCAGACAGACGACGGGAGGGCGAATGAAGGGACTTCGGCTGGTCCTTGCGACCGGGCTGATCACGGCGGCGCTGGGCGTATCGCCGGCGCACGCGACGAAGTGCGACGAGAGCAACCCGAAGGACGACTGCGGGGGCTGTGAGGTCAACTGGAAGATCTCGAAAGAGGACCCGCGCCCGGTCGTCTGCTACTTCTGATCGCTACGACGAAGGAGACGACGATGAAGACCAAGCGCATCCGCATCGCCACCGCACTGACCGCCGTCGTGGCGGCCATGTCGCTCGTCAACCCGGCCCCCGCCTCGGCGAACGGCTGCGGCAAGTTCACCGAGACCTGTCAGAAGATCGAGAACCTCGTCTGTTACCTCACGGGCAGGTGCCTCTAGCAACGCATGCCGGATAGGCCCAACCTCGAGAAGGAGACAAGAGATGAAGACCAAGCGCATCCGCGTAGCCACCGCAGTGACCGCCGTCGTGGCGGCGATGACCCTCGTGAACCCCGCCCCCGCCTCGGCGAGCGGCTGCACGGGCAAGTTCGCCGAGACCTGCCAGGAGGTCTCGAACTGGATCTGCCACACGTTCGGGAAGGGCTTCTAGCACCACCAGCCGTCTAGAAGGCGCGGGGC
>DASQEJ010000073.1:0-3342 GCA_035633715.1 Actinomycetota bacterium
CTGCAGCCACGTCTTTCCGACGATGGACCTGTCGGTCCACACGTCGAAAGGGAGGCAATGGAGAAGCGGCGGATACGGAACGGCTTGGCCCTGGCCGCGGTGGCGATTGCCGGTGCTGCGGCGCTCGCCGCGCTGCTCTACGGGTTGTTCGCGCTAGCCCTGGTCGTCTTCTGGGACAACGTGAGCTTCTGATGCGCGGGTACGTGCGGCGCCACCTCGCGCGCGTCGCCGATTCGCTGGCGGCGCGGGGAGTGGCGCCGCAGTCGGTGACGCTCGCGGCCCTCGTCGTCAGTGTGGCGGCCGGGCTGGTCCTCGCCGCCGGTGGCGCGGCCCGCGAGCCGCGGCTGTGGCTCCTGGTGCCGTCCCTCGGACTCGCCCGCCTCGGGCTCTGCGTGGTCGGGACGTCGCTCGAGTCGCGGCTCGTAGACTGCCGCCGACGTGCCCCCCGACACCGAGGAGACTTCCATGGCCAGCGGTGAGCGAGACGTAGAGCGCGGGTACTCGACGCCCGAGGTGGTAGCCAAGCTGCGCCGCCTCGCCGACGCGCTCGAGAGCGGCTCTCCCTTCCGGATCCAGATCGCCGGCGAGCGCATCCACGTGCCGGTGCGGGCGGAGTTCTCGATCGAGCACGAACGTGGCTCGGACGAAGAGGAGATCGAGTTCCAGCTGAAGTGGGAGTTGGACGACGACGAGACCGAATCCGACGACGAGCCGGTGGTCTGACGCACTTCGTTCGCGTCAATGACCTCGATTCCGGCGCCCGGCGTCATCGCCCGCACCTTGCTCTGTTCACCGCCATCCCCCATGTGGCCCTGCCTGCCCTGGTTGGTGGGCACCGCCCGATTCGGCCCTCGGGAGCAGGAGTCGCACGGTCGGTAGAGAACCCACCACTAACGCAAACCTTCGCCACTGGGGGATGACCATGAAGAAGCTCGTTTCGCTCGTAGCGGTCGGCCTCGTCGCCACCACCGCCCTGTCCGGCGCCGCCGTCGCAGGGAAGAAGAAGGGCGTTCGTCAGGACGTCTCCGGCAACATCGCGCTGCAGGCGCCTCCGTCCGACGCGACCAGCAACCCGAACGGCTGCTACTCCGGCGTCCACCGCCGCATCGCCGTCGCCTCGCAGGAGCAGGTCAACGGAATCGTGGGCTTCCACTTCGACGTCGACCCCGGCACGTGGAACAAGAACTTCGTCCTCACGCCCGGCAGCGCCGTCGACCTCGACATCACCTTCTACGACGGCTTCGGCACGGTCGAGCAGGCCGCCGAGACCAGCTACGCCCCCTACAACCTCGGCTTCGAGACCCGTGACAACGAGGGCGAGTCCGGCAAGGTCCCTGCGAACACGACCAAGGTCATCGTCTGCATGAAGACCGGCCAGGACGCGGACTTCACGTACTCCGCCGGCGCCGGCGTCAAGTAAGACCTCTTCACTCAGCGATCTACGGCCGGGCCTTCGGGCCCGGCCGTTTCGCGTCCCCGCTCGTCAGCCGGCGGGCTGCCGAACCTGGTCCAGGAACCGGGCGAACAGAGCCCTCCCGGCCCGTTCCTGCATTGCGAGATGGCGCTCCGCCTCGGCCAGGAGCTCGGCGGACGACGTGCCCCACTCCTCGGCCAGGGCGCGCTCTCCGACGTTGCGGCACCAGCCCTCGAGGATCGGCGCGTCGACCTCGAAGTGGAACTGGATCGCATAGGCGTTGGCGCCGTAGCGGAACGCCTGGAGGAGGCCCGACCGAGCGCTGCGCGCCAGGGGGACCGCGCCCGGCGGCAGGGAGAACGTGTCCTCGTGGAACTGCAGCACGGGGGCCGAGGAGAACGGCGCGACGACCGGGTCGTCTCCGACCTCGACGGGTGAGAAGAACGCGTTGCGAGGCTCGGCCCTGAAGACGTCGCCCCCGAGCACACGGGCCATCATCTGGGAGCCGAGGCAGACGCCCATCACCGGGACCTCCCGCTCGATCGCGTCTGCCATCAGCGCCCGGCTGGCGGCGAGAAAGGGGTAGGCGTCGAGCTGGTCGACGTTCATCGTGCCGCCGAGGACGACGAGGCCGCCGAGCTCCGCGACGCCGGGCCAGGCCTCGTCCCGCCACGCCTCGACGACGAGGTGCTCGACTCCTTCGTCCCGGAGGACGTCCGTGATCGTGCCCGGGGGGACCGAGGGCTCGTGCTGGACCACGACCAGGGGACGCATCGATCCGATAGTAGGCGGGGCGTTTCCGCCTAAATCCTTCCAGGCCGCTGCCGATAGTGCTTAGAAGACACCTCACGCCCCGAGGACCCCACCTTGACCCGTCTGACCTATCGGAAGCTCGCAGTCCTGCTGCTCGTCGCCGCAGTCGTCGCCCCGGCGCGGCCCGCGGCCGCAGCCGGGGGATGCCAGCGGGATCCGGCGTGGGCCGAGGTGAAGGCGACGTGGGCGACCGAGGTCATCACGCTGACGAACGCGCACCGGGCGACGCTCGGCCTCGGCCCGGTGGCGCCGTCGGACTCGCTCACCGACGCCGCGACTTGGAAGGCCGCCCACATGGCCGGATACGAGTACATGTCGCACGACGACCCGGCCCCCCCGGTGGGCCGGACCTGGGACCAGCGCATCCGTGACTGCGGCTATTCGAGCGGCGCCGGCGAGAACATCGCCTACGGGTACCGCTCGCCCGCCGCCGTCTTTCAGGGATGGCTGGACTCCGCCGGACACCGCCGCAACATCGAGAACCCGTCGTACAAGGTCATCGGAGTGGGGGCCGCGGTCAACGCCGACGGCACCCCGTACTGGGCGCAGATCTTCGGGCTGAGGGTCCAGACGGGCGACTCCGTGCAGGCCCCGGTCCCGCCGCCGCCCACCCCCGCACCCACTCCTACGCCGGCACCCACTCCGCCGTCCGGGCCGGTCGAACCCATGGCGCGAGACGACGCCGTCACCGTCCCCGAGGACACGAGCGCCCGCATCGACCCGCTGGCGAACGACAGCGGGATCCTCGGAGTCGTCGCGGTCGGCGAGCCGCAGCACGGGACGGTCACGCTCGGAGACGGCAACGATCTCGTCTACGTGCCGGATCGGGACTTTCACGGCTCCGACTCGTTCACGTACTCGGCCCTGGCGTCCGCCGGGGCCACGTCTGCCGGCACGGTCAGGGTCGACGTCCAGCCTCGCAACGACCTGCCGTCGGCGGGGGACGACGAGGCAACGACGCGGCCGCGCCGCGCGGTGACGGTGGAGGTGCTCGCAAACGATTCGGACGCGGACGGCGACCGGCTGCGCGTCAAGGCGATCGTGCGAGCCCCGTACTACGGCTCTGCGACCGTCGACGGCAACGCGATCGTCTACCGGGCGCGCCGCGGGAGCGC
>DASQEJ010000074.1:0-12906 GCA_035633715.1 Actinomycetota bacterium
TCGACACGTCTTTCCCCGGATTCCTCGACGTGCTCGGCCGCGCCCAGGGCCGGGTCGCCTGAGCATGGGAGCGCTCGCGATCGACGGACCCGCCGGCGCCGGCAAGAGCACGGTCGCCCGCGCGGTCGCGTCCGCGCTCGGCTGGCGCTACGTCGACTCCGGCGCTATGTACCGCGCGCTCGCGCTCGCGGTCCTGCGTCACGGCGTCGAGCCGTCCGACGAGGACGCCGTTGCGGCCGTGGTCGAAAGCGTCGAGGTCGACCTCGACGGCACGCGCGTGTGGCTCGACGGCGAGGACGTCTCCGACCGGATCCGCGCGACGGACGTCACCTCGGTCGTCTCTACGGTCGCGGCGCACCCGAGGGTCCGGGCTGCGCTCCTCGACCGCCAGCGCGACCTGGCCGTCTCGGCCGACGTCGTGATGGAGGGGCGGGACATCGGAACCGCGGTGTTGCCCGACGCGGAGGTGAAGGTCTACCTGACCGCCGCCGTCGACGAGCGAGCGCGACGGCGCGCCCTGGAGGAGGGCCTGCCTCAGGACGAGACGACGCTCGCGTCGATGGTTCGCAAGCTGTCCGAGCGGGACGTGGCCGACGCGACGCGGGAGGTGGCGCCGCTGGCCCGGGCGGCGGGAGCACACGAGGTCGACACCACGGGCCTCACGCTCGACGAGGTAGTGGCCCGCATCTGCGCCATCGTGGAGCAGCACCGCCGTGGGTAGCCCGGCCCCCGCGGACCGCGGCCTCCCCCTCGTCGCCGTCGTCGGGCGGCCCAACGTCGGCAAGTCCTCGCTCGTCAACCGGGTCCTCGGCCGCCGCGAGGCGATCGTCGAGGAGACGCCCGGCGTCACGCGCGACCGTAGGTCGTTCGTCGCCGAGTGGACGGGCCGGCGCTTCGAGATCGTCGACACCGGGGGGCTCGAGCCCGGCGCCAAGGGCCTCGACGCCCGCGTCGCCGAGCAGGCGGAGGTCGCGATGGAGGCGGCTGACCTGATCGTGTTCGTCGTCGACGCCTCGGCCGGCGTCCTCGAAGACGACACGATCGTCGCGGCGAAGCTCCGCCAGAGCGACAAGCCGGTGCTCGTCGTCGCGAACAAGGTCGACGACCCGCGCGACGAGCCCGCGACCGCCGAGTTCTACGGGCTGGGCCTCGGCGCGCCGGTCGCGCTCTCGGCGCTCCACGGACGCGGGTCCGGCGACTTCCTCGAAGAGCTCGTCCGCCGTCTCCCGGAGGTCGCCAGAGAGGAGTCAGGCGCGTGGGGGTCGATCGCGATCGCGGGCCGTCCGAACGTGGGGAAGTCCTCGATCCTCAACGCTCTGCTGCGCGAAGAGCGCTCGATCGTCGACTCCGTCCCGGGCACGACGCGCGACCCGGTCGACTCGTTCATCGAGCACGGGGGCCGGACGCTTCGCATCGTCGACACCGCAGGGATGCGCAGGCGCGTCGCTATCGGCGAGTCTCTCGAGTACTACAGCTGGCTCCGCTCGCGCCAGGCGATCCAGCGCGCCGACGCGGTCCTGCTCGTCGTCGACATGGCCGAGGGCGTGACGTCGCTCGACCAACGGATCGCGCAGGACGTCGTGGAGTCCGGCCGCGCCTGTGTGATCGCGCTCAACAAGTGGGACCTCGTCCCCGGCGAGGAGACCGACCGCGCCCGCGCCGAGCGCGACATCGCGGAACGCCTCCGCTGGCTCGAATGGGCGAAGGTCGTGCGCACCTCGGCCCTCACCAAGCGAAGCATCGATCGGATCCTCCCCGCGATGGTCGACGCGCTCGAGTCACACCGGCGAAGGCTCCCGACTGCGGCGGTCAACCGCATCGTCGCGGAGGCGCAGGCGCGGCGCCCGCATCCCCGCGCCGGCCACCGCTCCGTGCGCGTCCTGTACGCGGTGCAGGCGACCTCGGCCCCCCCGGAGATCGTGTTGTTCTCGACGGGTCAGCTGACGCCCGGCTACGTCAAGTACCTCGAGCACCGCATTCGCGAGGCCGAGCCGTTCGAGGGCCCACCGGTCAAGCTCCGCACGCGCATCCGCCGCCGGCGCGGCGACTCGTCCGCATAGTTCGCGCCAGCAGGACGCCGAAAGGCGCTGGGTATGATGACCGCGCACGGGACGTGGCGCAGCTTGGTTAGCGCACTGGTCTGGGGGACCAGGGGTCGCCGGTTCGAATCCGGCCGTCCCGACTCATAGATGAGACAGCCGACACCTCCATCAGCCGAACGGACCGACCGCGGCCTGTGGACGGTCCCGAACGTGCTGTCGATCCTGCGACTGTTGAGCGTCCCGGTCTTCGTGTGGCTGTTCGTCTCCGACCGCGAGAACCCCGCGGTGATCCTGTATGCCGCGGGGGCGTTGACGGACTTCTTCGACGGGGTGATCGCGCGCAAGTTCGACCAGGTCTCCGAGATCGGGAAGCTGCTCGACCCGCTCGCCGACCGCATCCTGATCGTGGCCCTCGTCGTCGCGCTCGTGGCGCGCGACGCGTTGCCGCTGTGGCTCGCGATCGCGATCGTCGGACGCGACGTGCTGCTGCTCAGCGTGTTCCCGCTCCTCGAGCGCCGCAAGGTGCCGCGCATAGCGGTCAACTTCACGGGCAAGTCCGCGACAGCGAGCCTCCTCGTGGGGCTCACGCTGCTCGCCTACTCGGAGACCACATTCCCCGCGCAGGGGATCGCGGACGAGATCGGCTTCGGGTTCACGCTGCTGGGGGCCGTGCTCTACTGGGCCGCGGCCGCGATGTATGCCCGAGCGGCCCGCGACGGGCTCCGGGCACTGACGGTGGAGAGGGGTTAGCGAGTGCCCGAGCTGAACATGCAGGCGGTGATCATGGCCGGGGGCGAAGGGTCGCGCCTGCGCCCGCTCACCAGCAACATGCCGAAGCCGATGCTGCCGATCGTCAAGCGGCCGATGATGGAGCACATCCTCGTGCTGCTGCGCAAGCACGGCATCACCGACGTCGTCGCCACCGTGCAGTTCCTGTCCTCGGTCATCCGCAACTACTTCGGCGACGGCTCCGATCTCGGCATCTCGCTCTCGTACGCAACCGAGGACGTACCCCTCGGGACGGCCGGCTCGGTCCTCGGCGCCCGCGACTTCCTCTCCGGCCCGTTCCTCGTCGTCTCCGGCGACGCGCTGACGGACATCGACCTGGAGGAGGTCGTCGAGTTCCACCGCAGCCGCGGCGCCGCGGCGACTCTCGTGCTGAAGCACATGAAGGACCCGCTCGAGTTCGGGATCGTGATGACCGACGACGACGGACGCATCGAGCGGTTCCTCGAGAAGCCGACGTGGGGACAGGTCTTCTCGGACACGATCAACACCGGCATCTACGTCCTCGAGCCCGAGGTGCTCGACCTCATCCCGGTCGACCAGCCGTACGACTTCTCCAGCGAGCTGTTCCCGGCGATGCTCGACAAGGGACTGCCGCTGTTCGGCTTCGTGACGAACGCGTACTGGACCGACGTCGGCAACACCGAGGCCTACGTGCAGGCCAACTACGACGCCCTTTCGGGGAAGGTCGAGGTCGAGCTGAACGGGTTCGAGCTGAAGCCCGGGGTCTGGGCCGGCGAGGACGTCGAGATCAACCCGACCGCACGGATCGAGGGCCCGTGCCTGATCGGGGACAACGTCCGCATCGACGCGGGGGCGAGGGTGGGGCCGCTGACGGTGATCGGCGACAACGCGATCGTCTGCGAGGACGCGGCGATCACCGGCTCCGTGCTCCTCGACCGGGCGCAGGCGGGCCCGTACTCGGTCGCCCGCGGGGCGGTCGTGGGCCGGGAGGCGTCGCTGCAGCGGGGCGTGAACCTCGAAGAGGGCGTCGTGCTCGGCGACCACGTGTCGGTCGGCGCCGGCGCCTTCATCAAGTCGCGGGTAAAGGTCTACCCGAGCCGTACGGTCGAGGCGGGCGCGATCGTGACCCAGAGCGTCGTCACGGAGCGCCGGGCGACGCGCAGCCTGTTCGGGTCCCGCGGCGTCTCGGGCCCGGTGAACCTCGGCGTGACCCCTCAGGTCGCGGTGAGGCTCGGCATGGCCTACGGCAGCACCTTGAAGAGGGGCTCGGTCGTCGTCACCGGCCGCGACGCGAGCCGGGCCGCCCGGACGATGAAGCGCGCGGTGATAGCCGGGCTGAACTCCACCGGCGTGACGTGCCACGACCTCGAGCTCATGCCGATGCCGGTCGCACGCTTCGCGGTGCGCAGCGAGCAGGCTTCGGGAGGCATCAGCGTGCGCACGTCGCCGCGCGATCCCGAGACCGTCGAGATCCGCCTCTTCGACGCCGACGGCGCCGACCTCGCGCCGGGGGACCAGCGCAAGATCGAGAGGATCTTCTTCCGCGAGGACTACCGGCGCGCCGGCGCGCTCCAGCTCGGCGAGCTCGAGTTCCCGCCGCGCACCCTCGAGCGCTATAGCTCCGGGATCATGGGGGCGCTCGACGCGGACCTCGTTCGGGCGGCGGAGCTGAAGGTCGTCGTCGACTACGCATACGGCGCGGCGTCGATCATCGCCCCGTCGGTGCTCGGCCGTCTCGGGATCGACGTCCTCGGCCTCCACGGCTTCATCGACGAGCATCGCCCTGTCCTCGTCGAGCGCGACATCGACCGGTTGCTCCACGACCTCGCCGCGCAGGTCCGGAGCTCCGGGTCGCACGCCGGCGTGCTCCTCGAGCCCGGCGGTGAGGCCGCCCACCTCGTCGACGACAAGGGCCGCGTCGTGTCCGGCACGAACGCGCTGCTGACGTTCCTCCGTCACGAGGCGCGGCGCGCCCTGGGCAGCACTCTCGTCGTCCCGGTGTCCTGCCCCCGGGTCTGCGAGGACGTCGTGGCCGCGGAGGGGGCGAGGCTGAACCGGGCGCCGACCGGCCTCGCCGGGCTCATGGCGCGGGCCGCGGAGGACGACGTCGTGTTCGTCGGCGACTCCGACGGGGCGCTGATGTGGCCGGCGCTGTTGCCCGCTCCGGACGCGCTGATGACGTTCTGCAAGGTGCTCGAGGTGATGGCGTCGGAGCGGCGGTCGCTGGCCGCGGTCGTCGACGAGCTGCCGGAGACGAACGTCGTGACGGTCGACGTGCCCACCCCGTGGGACCTCAAGGGCGCGGTGATGAGGCACGCCGCGTCGGAGGCGACCGCGGCCGGGGGCGAGCTCGTGCTCACGGACGGCGTCAAGGTCGTCGACGGCGACACCTGGGCCCTCGTGATCCCTTACCCGGACGAGCCCCTGTGCCGGGTGTGGGCCGAAGCGCCGACGAGGGCCGAGGCGGAGGCCCTCGCGGGCCGATACGCTGCGCTCGTCTCGGACGTCGTCGACGCGTCCTGACGAGGCGACAAGTCTTTTCGAAGACTTGGGAACAAGTCGACAAGTCGCTATGCATCACCGAAAGGAGACGCTCGAGTGACCGACGTACCGGGGGACCGGCAGTACACGAAGGACCACGAGTGGGCGCAGACGAAAGACGGTCGCGTCGTCGTCGGCATCACCCACTTCGCGCAGGACCAGCTGGGCGACGTCGTGTTCGTCGGGCTGCCGGAGCCGGGGGCCGAGGTGACCGCGGGCGAGCCCCTGGGCGAGGTCGAGTCGACGAAGTCCGTCTCGGACGTCTACAGCCCGGTGAGCGGCAAGGTGCTCGAGAAGAACGCCGAGGTCGAGCAGACGCCGGAGCTCATCAACACCGACCCCTACGGCGGCGGCTGGCTCGTGTCGATCGAGCCGTCGGGCGAGCCCTCGGAGATGCTCAGCGCGGACGAGTACAAGGCGTTCATCGAAGAAGCCTCGTGACGCCTGTTGACGAAGGGTAAAGCTCGCCTATAGGGTCAGCCGCATGTTCTGCACGAACTGCGGTCACAAGAACCCCGACGGCGCGAACTTCTGCTCGTCGTGCGGCGCGCCCCTCGCCGAGGCGGGCGCCGACTCGACGATCACGTTCGCGGCCCCCGAGATGGAGGGCGACCTCGACGCCGAGATCCACGTCTCGCCGGAGGAGCTCGAAGGGGGGCGGGGCGTCCTGATCGTCAAGCGGGGGCCGAACGCGGGCAGCAAGTTCTTCCTCGACACCGACGTGACGCAGGTCGGCCGGCACCCCGACTCCGACATCTTCCTCGACGACATCACGGTCTCCCGGCGCCACGCCGAGCTGCGGCGTGGATCGGCGGAGTTCACGCTCGCCGACGTCGGCAGCTTGAACGGCACCTACGTCAACCGCGAGCGCGTCGAAGAAGCCCGGCTCCGCTCCGGCGACGAGATCCAGATCGGCAAGTTCAAGCTCGTGTTCCTGAGCGGGACCCAGGGCGGGGGATAGGGGTCCTCGTGCCGCTCTCCCGGTCGCGCGACTACCTCAGCATCGGCGAGGTCCTCGACTCCGTCCGCTCCGACTTCCCCGACGTCAGCATCTCGAAGATCCGCTTCCTCGAGGCCGAGTGTCTGATCGCTCCCGAGCGCACGCCCGCCGGCTACCGCAAGTTCTTCGAGCCCGACGTCGCCCGGCTGCGCTACATCCTGTCGCTCCAGCGGGACCACTTCCTCCCGCTGAGGGTGATCAAGGAGCGCCTCGCGGAGGCGGACGAGACCGGGTCGTACCCGGAGGCGGGCGCCGCTCCGGCGTCGTCCGGCGGGAACGGGCACGCCCGCTCGAGCTCACCGCCGGCCCCCGAACCCGCGCTGGTCGAGGTCTCGGTCCAGATGAGCCGCACCGAGCTCCGCGACGCCGCCGGCCTGACCGACGCCCAGATGGCGGCCCTCGAGGACTTCGGCGTGATCGGGAAACGCGACTCCGACGCCTACGACGCCAACGACCTCGTCATCGCCCGCACGTCGGGCCGCTTCTTCGCGTACGGGGTCGAGCCCCGGCACCTGCGCATGTACCGGCAGTTCGCCGACCGCGAGGCGGCCTTCTTCGAGCAGATCGTCACCCCGGCCCTGATGCGGAAGGACCCCGACGGGGCCGACGAGGCCCACCGGTCGGTCAAGGAGCTGCTCGCGCTCTCGCGCCAGATGCGCGAGGCCGCGCTGCGCTCGAGCCTCGGCAGGCTCGGTTAGTAGTCTCGTCTCCTAGTAGACCTATCGCCTTGTCGACAAAACGACTTGTAGCGATCCTCGCCTGTGCCGTCGCGTTCGGGGCGACCCCTCTGCCCCCGGCGGCTCCGGCGGCGGCCGTGGCGCCCCCGCCCCGGCCCGAGGTCACGTGCGCGGCCTGCCTCGTCGCACTAGGCGACGACGTGCTCTGGGGGCGCGAGGTCGACGCGCCGCGGGCGAACGCGAGCACGACGAAGATGGTGACGGCGCTGCTCGTCGTGCGGGCGACCGACCTGGACGAGCCCGTCCGGACGTCGCAGGCCGCGGCGGCGACCGGGGGAGGGGGCCTCGACCTCCAGCCCGGCGACACGTTCAGCGCCGGCGACCTCCTCCACGCCCTGATGATGTCGTCGTCCAACGACGCCGCGGTCGCCCTGGCGGAGCACGTGGCCGGATCGGAGGCAGCGGTCGTCTCCCGGATGAACCGGCTCGCCGCCTCCCTGGGGGCGCGGGGCTCCCACTTCGTGACGCCGCACGGGCTCGACGTGCCGGGGCACTTCTCGACGGCGCGGGACCTCGCCCGCATCGCGCTGGCGGTCCTGCGCCGCCCGGTCCTCGCGGAGATCGTCGCTACCCGCTCCGCGACGATCTCGGGCTCGTCCGGCAGCCACCGGCTCGTCAACACCAATCCTCTACTCGAGACTTACCCCGGGGCGATCGGGATCAAGACGGGGTACACCGCAGGTGCAGGTGACGTCTTGGTGGCCGCGGCCGAGCGCGGCGGCCGGCGGCTCGTCGCCGTCGCGATGGGTTCGGTCAGCGCCCCAGCCGACGCCACCGCTCTGCTCGACTACGGCTTCCGCCTCCTCGGCCGCGGCGTGCTCGTCGAGGAGGGGAGCGTGCTCGGCGACCTGGTCTTCGACTCCGCCGGCGCCGCCTCCGTGGTGGCAGGGCGCACCCTGCGGGGACTGTTGGACCCGGCGACGGTCGAGATCTCGTTCGAGCCGGACGGGGGCGTGTCGCCGCCGCTCGACCGAGGTGAGACGGTGGGCAGCGTGGTCGTCAGCTCGCCGGAGGGCGAAGTAGTCGGCAGGGGGCCTGCGATCGCCCAAGACGCGCTGCCCGAGGCAGACGGCGGAGGCGCCGCATCGGTCTTCGGCGCGGTCTTGCGCGCCGCGGGCGGGATCCTCGGCGGGAGGTCGTGGTGAACGACCCGTCCGCGGTCGTGCGCCCTCAGCCGTTCGAGGTGCTGATCGACGCGGCCCGGTTGCGGCGGCGGATCGACGAGCTCGCTCAGGAGCTCGCGGACGCGTGCGCGGAGGCGGAGCGGCCGCCCGTGTTCGTGGGCGTGCTGAAGGGGTCGGTGCTGTTCATGTCGGACCTCGTGCGCGCGTGTCGGTTCGACGTCGAGGTCGACTTCATGTCGATCTCCTCGTACTCCGCCGGTGGGGCGCAGTCCGGCGTGGTGCGCATCGTCAAGGACCTCGACGCGGACGTGCACAACCGCGACGTCGTGATCGTCGAGGACATCGTCGACACCGGGCTCACGTTGAACTACCTGCGTCGCAACCTCGGCGCACGATCGCCGCGTTCGTTGCGCGCGGTGACGTTGCTCGACAAGTCCGTGCGCCGCATCGTCCCGGTGCCGCTCGAGCACCGCGGCTTCGACATCCCGGACGTCTTCGTCGTCGGCTACGGACTCGACTTCCAGGCCCTTTATCGAAACGTGGGCGAGCTGTTGTCGGTGCCGGACCTGCCACGCCTGGCGAACGACCCGCGGCTCCTCGTGGCGCCGCTGTGGGGGGCTTCGTAGGTTCGACGCTCGCGGTGTTAGCCTGCCGAGATGGTCGAGCTGTCGCTCGTGGGGGTCCGGGTCGAGCTCCCATCGAATCAACCGATCGTCCTCTTGAAGGAAGCCGACGGCGACCGCTACCTGCCCATCTGGATCGGCGCCGTCGAAGCCACCGCGATCGCGTTCGCCCTCCAGGGGATCCAGACCCCGCGGCCGATGACCCACGACCTCATGCGCGACCTGCTGCGGGACGCCGGCGTCGCCGTCGAGCGCGTCGTGATCAACGAGCTCGTCGACCAGACGTTCTTCGCGCTCATCCGCCTCGCCTCGGACGGAGACGCCAAGGAGGTCTCGTCCCGCCCGAGCGACGCGATCGCCCTCGCCGTTCGGACGAACACGCCGATCTACGCGGCCGAGGAGGTCCTCGAGCAGGCGGGGATCGAGCTGAAGGACGACGAGGAGACCGAGGTCGAGAAGTTCCGGGAGTTCCTCGACCAGGTCAGCCCCGAAGACTTCGCCGCCGAAGGCTAGCGGCCGGCTCGGCGGCTAGCCAAACCCTCTACACCTCAGCTTGAGCGTTGCGTCGTTGACACCCGCGCGCGCCGGTCGTAGGCTTGCAGACCCGTAACTACGGGCCTGTGACTCCGACATCGCCGGGGAGGCGTCGTAATGGAGAAGGAACTTCCCATCGAGGGCTACCGCGGCCCCCAGACGTGCAAGATCGTCGGCATCACTTATCGCCAGCTCGACTACTGGACGCGCACGAACCTCATCGAGCCGTCGGTCCAGGCCGCGACCGGGTCGGGCACCCAGCGCCTGTACTCCTTCAACGACCTCCTCCAGCTCAAGATGATCAAGTCGCTGATCGACGCGGGGGCGAGCCTGCAGAGCGTCCGCAAGGCGATCGAGTACGTCCGCAAGCACGTGGACGACGACTGGTCGAAGGTCACGATCGTCGCCAGCGGCAACGACGTCTACGCGTGCACGTCCGAGTCCGAGATCCTGGACCTTCTGCGCAACGGCCAGGGCGTGCTCGGGGCGATGGTCGCCGTCGACCAGATACGCGAGCAGCTCACGGGTGACCTGCGCGAGCTCCGCCCCGCAGCCGAGCCGGTGGAGTACGGTTCGGATGCACCAGAGAGACCGGAGCGCCGAGCCGAGGAGGGGTGACCATCACGGGCCTCCACGCCCACGATGAGCGAGCGGAGTCCGCGGGCGACGACTCGCCCGCACCTCTTCCCCACGAGTCCGTCGACTTCGCCCACAACAGCGAGCGCCAGTTCGCGAAGCTGCTCGACTTCTACGAGATCGAGTGGGACTACGAGCCCACCACGTTCGACATCGACTGGGATCGCCAGGGCAACGCGACCCAGCGCTTCTCGCCGGACTTCTACCTCCCGGCCTTCGACCTCTACATCGAGATCACGACGTTGAACCAGAAGCTCGTGACGAAGAAGAACCGCAAGGCGCGCCGGCTGATGACGCTGTACCCGGACGTGAAGTGCAAGATCCTGTACCAGAAGGACTACCTGAACCTGTTGATCAAGTACGGACTCGAGGAGCCGTCGCAAGGCGCGCTGTTGACGCCGGTCGACGCGGCCCCCTCGGAGGACCCCCCGTTCCTGGGCCCGGCGCTGGCCGGATGACCGACCGCGCGACGCCGCTGCTTGCGGCGCACCAGTCCCTCGGCGCGCGCCTGACGGAGTTCGCCGGCTGGCAGATGCCGCTGCAGTACTCCGGCGTCATCGCGGAGCACAACGCGGTGCGCACCTCGGCGGGGTTGTTCGACGTCACCCACCTCGGCAAGCTGCGGATGAAGGGGCCGGACGCGGGGGAGGCGCTGCAGCGCGCGGTCACGGCCGACGTCGTCGGGCTCGAGCCGGGCCGCGCCAGGTATGCGCTGGCGCTCGTCGACGACGGGGGCTGCATCGACGACGTGTTCGTCTACAGGATCGCGGCCGACGAGTGGCTCGTGGTCCCGAACGCCGCGAACGTCGAGGCCGTAGCGGGCTCGATCCGCGAATGCGGGGGAGAGCCGGTCGACGAGTGGGACCGCTACGCGATCCTCGCCCTCCAGGGCCCCGACTCCTTCACCGTGTTCGAGAAGGTGTGGCCGGGGTCCGAGGCCCTCACGCTGAAGCTCCACCGCTGGTCGAGCCTCGACGTGTTCGGCCACGAGGGGATCGTCGCCCGCACGGGCTACACCGGAGAACGAGGGTTCGAGATCTACGCCCCGTTCGAGGTGGCGGAACGCGCGTGGACGGCGCTGCTGGACGCGGGGGCCTCCCCGGTCGGCCTGGGCGCGCGGGACACGCTCCGGCTCGAGATGGGCTACGCGCTGTACGGCCACGAGCTCAGCCTCGACGTCAACCCGCTGGAGGCGGGCCTCGGGTGGGCGATCGCCTGGGACTCTCCGTTCCGGGGGCGCGAGGCGCTGCTCGAGGTGAAGGAGCGCGGGCCGGCGCGAAGGCTGTTCGGGATCGTCTGCTCGGGCAAGGGCGTCCCGCGCCAGGGCTACGAGGTGTTCGGCGGGGATCCCGAGACGAAGCTCGGCGAGCTCACGAGCGGCAACTTCTCGCCCACCCTGGGCACGGGGATCGCGCTCGCCCTGGGGCCGGCCGAGACGAGGCCGGAGCCGGGGGAGACGGTCGCGATAGAAGCGCGCGGCCGCCGCATCCCGGGGGATATCGTGAAGCCTCCGTTCAAGAAGAGCTAGCGATCCATTTGTCGACAAATAGACGAATAGGCAAATAGCCAAGTGGATTTCACCCCCCACACACCCGAAGACGACCGGGAGATGCTCGAGGCCATCGGCCTCGGGTCCCTGGACGACCTCTTCGAGTCCGTCCCCGAGGGCGTCCGCCTCGACCGGCTCCTCGACGTTCCTGAGTCGCTGAGCGAGATCGAGCTCGCCGGGCACATGTCGGGCCTCGCCGTGAAGTCGTCGGGCGCCGGCCTCGTCTGCTTCGCCGGCGGCGGCGCGTACGACCACTACGTCCCCGCGGCCGTGAGGGCTCTCGCCAGCAGGGGCGAGTTCGCCACCAGCTACACGCCGTATCAGCCGGAGCTCTCCCAGGGCGTCCTCCAGGCGCTGTTCGAGTTCCAGACGATGGTGTGCGAGCTCTACGGGATGGAGGTGGCCAACGCCTCGCTGTACGACGGCGCCAACTCCCTGGTCGAGGGCGTGAACCTCGCTGTCCGCTCGACGAAGCGCGAGAAGGTCGTCGTAGCGGAGACGGTCCACCCCCACTACGTCGAGGTTCTCAGAACCTATACCTCAGGTTTAGACCTGGACATCCGGGTCGCTCCGAGAGGCGAGGGCGGAACGATCGACTGGGCGTCGCAGGACGTCGAAGGGGCGGCCGCGGTCGTGGTCCAGTCCCCGAGCTACTTCGGGCTCCTCGAGGACGTGAACGCCGCGTCGGAAGCCGCTCACGGGGCGGGCGCTCTCGTCGTCGCCGTGGCCGATCCGACGGCGATGGGGCTGCTCGAGTCCCCGGGCGCGCTCGGCGCGGACGTCGCGGTGGGCGAGGGCCAGGCCCTCGGCAACCCGCTGTCGTTCGGCGGCCCCTACGTCGGGTTGTTCGCAACGAAGCTCGGGCTCGTACGGCAGGTCCCCGGCCGCATCGCCGGCGAGACCGTCGACGCCGACGGTCGCCGCGCCTACGTGCTCACGCTCCAGGCGCGCGAGCAGCACATCCGCCGCGCCAAGGCGACGTCGAACGTCTGCACGAACCAGACGCTGATGGCGATCTGCGCAACGATCTACCTGTCGTGGCTCGGCCCCGAGGGCCTCAGGCGTCTCGGCGAGCTGTGCGTACGCCGCACCGCGATCGCCGCCGAGCGGCTCTCTGCTCTCCCGGGCTGCCGGCTCGCGTTCGGGGGACCGCGGTTCAAGGAGATCGTGCTCGAGACGCCGCTCGACGGCCGCGACCTCGCAAAGCGCCTAGCGAAGCGCGGCTACCTCACCGGGCCGGTGCTCGGCAAGCACTACGCCGGCATGGAGCGCTCGTTGATCGTGGCGGTGACCGAGCGCCGTACGGAGGCCGAGATCGACGGTCTCGCCGAGGCCATCGAGAAGGAGCTGGCCGAGGGATGAGCTCGCTC
>DASQEJ010000075.1:0-4031 GCA_035633715.1 Actinomycetota bacterium
TACCACGTAGGCCTGCTCGGCGCGAACCCGAGGAAACGGACGACGTAGGTTAGAAGGCGACCGTCACAAACGGCGTCGCGAATCCCGGGCCGCCGCTACCAGCTTCCTTCGGAGCTCGGGAGCGCCTTCTCGACCGCGTCCAGGAGCGCTGTCGCGACGAACGGCTTCGTCAGGTACACGGCCCCCAGCGACCGGCCCTCTTCGACGTCTTCTTCCTGCACCTTCGCGCTCAAGAAGATGACCGGCAGGTCCGCCATCCCCTGTCGACCACGCAGCTCTTCCAGGAGAGCAAAGCCCGTCATGCCCGGCATGCTGACGTCCAAGACCGCGACGTCGGGAGGTCCTTTCTCGTCGATCGCCTCGAGCGCCTCGG
Source organism: Actinomycetota bacterium (assembly GCA_035633715.1). Taxonomy (GTDB): domain Bacteria; phylum Actinomycetota; class CADDZG01; order CADDZG01; family WHSQ01; genus JALZEG01. The sequence continues at coordinate 374 of DASQEJ010000075.1, forward strand.
GACCCGATCGGGCAGCGACGACCAGGTGCCCGGCCCCCCGCAGGCGAGCCTGGACCAGGTTGCGAATGTCTTCGTCGTCGTCGACCACCAGTATCCGTCCCATCTCACGCCCCTTCCGTCGGCAGCGACAACGTGAAAGTCGTACCTTGCCCGGCGTTGCCGTTCACGGATATCCGGCCGCCCTGCGACTCGACCATGCTCTTGGCGATCGCAAGCCCGAGGCCGGTGCCGGGAACCGCCATCTCGATGCTCGTGGACGAGCGGAAGAACCTGTCGAAGACGCGATCCATCTCGCCGATCGGTATCCCGACCCCGGTGTCGACGATCGCCACGTCGACGAACCCTTCGCGCTCGCGGCAGACGACGTCGACCGCACCGCCGGGTGGGGTGAACTTGACGGCGTTGCTCATCAGGTTCCCGATCACCTGTTCCATCTGGCCGTGGTCGATGCAGACCCGCGGGAGCCCGGAAGGGACGTCGACCCCAAGACGCACCTCCTTCGCGCGGCAGGCGCCCGAGAAGGCCTCGAGCGCCGGCGAGATCAGCTCCTCGACCTTCGTCGGCACGACGTGCGGCTCCAAGTGGCCGGCCTCGCCCTTGTTGATCGTGAGCAGGTCCTGGACCAAGGAGCTCAGACGTCCCGTGTTCCGGGCGATCACCCCGAGGTGCTCTCTTTGCTCGGGAGTCAGGGCCTCGTCGTCCTGCAGCAGCTCCACGTAACCGGAGATCGAGGTGATGGGAGTCCGAAGCTCGTGCGAAGCGGTCGCGACGAAGTCCCGCTGGAAGTCGGCGTACCGCTCGACCTCCGCGTTCCTCGCCTCGAGCTGCCGGTTCACCGCCTTCAGCCGGTCCGTTCCCAGGGCGAGGACCTCGGCCGCGAGGACCCAGACCGGCACCGCCACGGCTACCCCGACGATGGCCAGGGAGCGGTCCTCGTTCCCGAGCTCGGGGAGCAGATACGTGACCACGGCAAGGGGCAGGAGAAGCAGAGAGGTCCCGCGCCGTTGCGTCAGCCCCACGAAGGCGAAGATCAAGACGTAGATGTGGCGGTACGGGCCGAGCGCTCCCGTGACGGCATGGTTGACGAACCCCATCCAGACGAGCGTCGCGGCGACGGGCCACAACAGGTTCCGTTCCCGAACGCGCTCCAAAGGCAGGAGGGCGAGCGCGGCCCCCAGCAAGACGGCTCCGACGCCGGCTGCGGCCAGCTCGCCGTGACGCACCTCGGAGGGCGTGAGGAGCCACCCCGTGGAAAGGACGAGAGCGCCCATGGCGACGCAGAGCAAGCCAAGGACCCGCGCGGCTTGGCGTCCGGGCGTGGCAACCAAGCTCGTGACCGAGCGCGCCTCGCCGAGGCGCTTCCACGACGTCGCCACCGAGCCGGCCATGCTCTGGATATCGGCACTCGTCGTACCCGACTTGCGGGCCCGAAGCCGGCAGCCGGACCCGCTGCTCAGTGCCCCCGGTGGGATTCGAACCCACACTGTGGGGTTTTTAAGACCCTTCTCTCTGCCGGTTGGAGTACGGGGGCCCGGCTATCTTCCTAGACCAGCGGCCACGGTAACGGCCGGTCCGCCGGCGGGGGCGGGAAGCGGCCCTCGACCAGCAGCGACTCGGTCCTCGCCAGCGTCGCCGCCACCTCGGCCGGCGTGAGCAGCTCCTCGAGCGTGTCGCTCAGCCCTCCGGGCTCCGCGAGCGTCGCGCCGAGCGTCTCCAGGTGCGCGATCGTGCCGGGGTCCAGCGGCAGCCCCGCGTACGCCCAGATCACCGTGCGGAGCTTGTCTTCGAGGTGGAACGTCACCCCGTGGTCGACCGCCCACAGACGGCCCGACGCGTCCTCGATGACGTGACCCGACTTCCGGTCGGCGTTGTTGATCACGACGTCGAACGCGGCGAACGCGACCAGGTCCTCGGAGCGCTCCTCCATCAGCGTGAAGTAGTGGCGCTCCGGATCGTGCTCCACGAACAGCTGCAATGACCCCGGGCCCAACGGCGCGTCCTCCCTCAGCACCGTCGGCGGGACGATGCGCCAGCCCGCCGCCTCGCTCACGACGTACGCCGCGGCCTCGCGCCCCGCGAGGCTCCCGTGCGGGAAGTCCCACAGTGGTCGCTCGCCGCGACGCGGCTTGTACACCGCGAGGGTCTCGGGGCCGAGGCGCGCCAGGAACGTGTAGTTGGACGAGTACGGCAGGAGACCGAGGACCTCGATCTCCGCGGTCCGCAGCAGCTCTATCGTCTGCTCGTCATCCACCCGGTCTGTGGCCATTGGACGCAGGGCATACGTGCCCCCCGGGGTCCATCGGCAATCCGCAGAGCTGGCAGAGCGGCCGCCCCTCCCCGACCGCCGCCAGCGCGTGGAGGATCAACGCCCGCACCTGGTCCTTCCTCAGAAAGAACCGGTAGCCGGAGTCGTCGGCGTCGTCGTCTTCCTCTTCGTCTGCGCCGGCCTCTTGCAACGCGATCACGACGAGGTCGCGGCCCTCGTCGTAGAGCAGCCCGATCGTGCCGATCCGCCACTCGGCGTCGACCGGCTCCTCGAGGACGAGGGCCGGATCGCGTTGCGGCGCGGCCGACTTGATCGTGTCCTCCTCGTCGATCATGAGGAGCATCTCCTGGAGCTTCTCCGCCAGGATCGCGACCTGCTGCTTCTCGAGCAGGAACGAATGCACGCCCGAGGAGCCGCGCGCTTGCAGGTAGAACGTGCGGTCGCCGGGCTGTCCCGTGAAGTCGGCGGTGAAGACGTCGGGCGTCACGTCGAACTGCATCAGCCGCCCCTCGCGACGAGCTGCGGAGACACGTTCATCGACAGGACGAACGGGCCGTCCGGCGTGAGACGGACACCGCTGACGGAAGCCGGCGCGATCACGATCCTCTGGAAGAGGTCGATGTGGACGCCGAGGTAGTGAGCGAGGACGAGTTTGATCACGTCCGCGTGCGAGACGACGCACACCATCCCGTTCGGGTGCGCCTCGGCGATCTTCTCGATCTCGGCGAGAGCGCGGCTCTGCACCTCACGCAGCGTCTCGCCCTCGGGGAAGCGGACCGACGACGGCCACCGCTGGACGACCGCCCACAGCTTCTGCCGGGCCAGCACCTTGAACGAGCGGTTCGTCCACTTGCCGTACTCGACCTCGCCGATCGTTCGCCTCGTGCGCACCGGGAGACCGTGGCGGGCCGCGATCGCGGCCGCGGTCTCACGCGTGCGGTCGATCGGGCTCGAGTAGACGGCTTCGAGGTTCATGCGCGCCAGCAGCTCGGCGGCCGCGTCGGCCTGCGCGCGGCCCTCGTCCGTGAGGTGCACGTCGGGCATCCACCCCGAGAGCTTGTGCCCGGTGTGCGAGGTGACGCCGTGTCTGACGAGCCACAGGGTCGTCATGCGAGCGACTTCTTCACCGCCTCGAGCGCGCTCGGGTTCTCGAGCGACGACATGTCACCGGGGTCCTCGCCGAGCACCTGCGCACGGATCGCGCGCCGGAGGATCTTCGCCGAGCGCGTCTTCGGGAGCTCCTCGACGAACCGGATCGCGGCCGGCGCGAACGCCTTGCCGAGCTCGTTCGCGATCGTCGCCTTCACCTCGGCGGCCAGCTCGTCCGTCGGGTCCGCGCCGGGACGCAGGATGCAGAAGCACCACACGGTCTCGCCCTTGACCTCGTCGGGG
>DASQEJ010000076.1:0-3164 GCA_035633715.1 Actinomycetota bacterium
CTCCGTGCAGGGCGACCAGGTGCGCGTGTCCTCGAAGTCCCGGGACATCCTCCAGGACGTCATCCAGTCGCTGAAGGACGAGGACTTCGGGATCCCGCTCCAGTTCACGAACTACCGCTAGAGGGCGATCCCCAACAACGACTCGAGCTCCGCGATCGTCCGCGCCGGATCGCGGTGCAGGACCGTCGTCATCCCGGCTTCGGCCGCGCTCGTGAGGTGCCCGGGATGGTCGTCGACGAACACGCAGGCCTCTGCGGGGAGGCCGAGGCGGTCCGTCGTCAGCGTGAAGATCGCCGGATCGGGCTTGCGCAGGCCGACCTCGCCCGAGATCACCATGACGTCGAAGATCGGGTCGAGGCGGTCGCGGGGGTACAGCGACGTCCCCCACGAGTTCGACAGGAGCCCGGTCTTCAGACCCGCTGCACGGGCGCGCTCGACGGCCGTGAGCATGCTCTTCTCGAGCTCGAGGCCCCCGAACAGCCTCTGGATCAACGAGTCGGGGTCGACCTCGACGCCGGACTCCTCGCGGAGGCGCTCGGCGAACGCCTTCGTGAACTCCTGCTCCGCGATCGCGCCGGTCTCGAAGCCGAACACGAGCGAGTCCTCCGAGCCCATGTAGCCGCCGAGGGCCGCCCGGGCGAGCGCCTGCAGCTCGACGCCGGCTTCCTCGGCGAAGCGGAACATCGCCTCCTGCAGCGGGGTCGTGAGGACCCCTCCGAAGTCGACCACCAACGCCTTGAACGCGGTCACGAGCCCGTCGCCTCGAGGGCCTTCGCAGCGAGGGCCGGGACGCCGTGCTCCATCTCCGCGAAGAACGGGTCGTCGGTCATGCCCGCCAGGTGGCGGGCGTACGAGCCCTCGAGCAGGATCGCCAGCTTCCACACGGCGAGGACCTGGTACCAGTTCAGCGCGCTCACGTCGCGGCCGGTCTTCGTCGCGTAGCGCTCGACGAGGTCGGCCCGCGACTGGAAGCCGGGGAGAGCCGTGACGCGGCTCGTCCGAGAGAACACGTCACCCTCGTCCTCGCCCGCTTCGCGCCAGAAAGACACCATCCACCCGAGGTCGGCGAGGGGGTCGCCCAAGGTCGACATCTCCCAGTCGAGGATCGCGACGAGACGCGGCGGAGGACCGGCGGCGAACACGACGTTGTCGAGCTTGTAGTCGCCGTGCACGAGCGTCGTCCGGCCCTCGGGGGGCCGGTTCGCGGCGAGCCACTCCCCGATCGCCTCGAGGTCCGGGAGCGGCCGCGTGAACGGGAGCGTGAGCTCCATCTGCCCCTTCCATCGCCGGAGCTGCCGTTCGAGGTAGCCCGTCGGCTTGCCGAACCCGCCGAGGCCACATGATTTCGGGTCGACCGAGTGCAGCTCCACGAGCGCGTCGACGAGCTCGGACCCGACCGAGCCGCGCTGCTCCTCGTTCAGCCACTCCGGCAGCTCGTCACGGATCACGACGCCGTCGACGCGCTCCATCAGATAGAACGGTGCGCCGATCACGCTCTCGTCCGCGCACATGACGACGGCCTGCGGGACGCGGACGCCCGTGCCGGCCAGGCCGGACAGGACCGTGTGCTCCCTCTTCACGTCGTGCGCCGACGGCAGGAACGCACCGTTCGGCGGACGCCGCAGGACCCAGCGCGAGGCCCCGCGCGTGACGAAGAACGTCTCGTTGGAGTGCCCCGCCTGGTGGCGATTGACGACGAGGTCGCCGTCGCCGGGGAGGGTCTCTGTCAGATACGCCTCGAGCGCCTCGGGATCGACCAGCTGCATGGGGTCAAAGTACCCTCGGAGCGATGACCCAGGTGCCCAGTGGCGGATCGCCCAGGCGATTCGTCGTGCGCCTCGCCGTCGTTGTAACAGCGGTCGCGGGGATGGCTGCGTGCGCCCCCGATCCGGCCGGCGACCAGGGGGCCGCGGTCAAGGACCTGTACGAGGTCTTCTTCTACGTCGCCGCCGGTGTCTTCGCGGTCGTGGCCGGGCTGATCGGTTGGAGCATCCTGCGCTTCCGCAAGAAGCCGGGCGACACCGAAGAGCCCGTGCAGACGAAGCACAACCTCGCCCTCGAGATCACCTGGTTCGCGATCCCGACGGTCATCGTCGTCGCGCTGTTCGTGCTGTCCGCCGGGACGCTCGGCGACGTGAACGACGAGCACCCGGACCCCACCGTGACCGTGCGCGTCGAGGCGTTCCAGTGGGGGTGGCGCTTCACGTACGAGGGCGAGGCGGTCGTCGTCGAGGGCCTCCCCGAGGACCCCGCGCGGATCGTGCTGCCGGTCGACGAGCCGCTGCGCTTCGACCTCCTCTCGGCCGACGTCGTCCACTCGTTCTACGTGCCGAGGTTCCTGGTGAAGCGCGACACGATCCCCGGCGAGACGAACAGGCTCGACTACGTGATCCGCGAGGAGGGCACGTACGACGGCGAGTGCGCCGAGTTCTGCGGCGTGCTGCACGACCAAATGCTGTTCACGCTCGAGGCCGTCCCCGCGGACGAGTTCGAGCAGTGGCTGGCCGAGCAACGCACGGAGAACGAAGATGCCGGCATCTGAGGCCGCGGCCGTCGCCGCCCACCCGGAGCCGCGCGGTCTCGTCGCATGGCTGACGACGACCGACCACAAGAGGATCGGGCTCCTGTACCTGTGGAGCGCGCTGATCTTCTTCGTCGCCGGCGGCGTGATGTCTCTGTTGATGAGGGCCGAGCTCGCGCAGCCCGGCCTCCAGCTCCTCGAACGCGAGACCTACAACCAGCTCTTCACGATGCACGGGACGGCGATGATCTTCTTCTTCGCTACACCCGTCGCCGTCGGGTTGGCGAACTACCTCGTGCCGCTCCAGATCGGCGCGCCCGACGTCGCGTATCCGAGGCTGAACGCGCTCACGTTCTGGCTGTTCCTCGCGGGGGCGCTCACGGCGTTCTCGGGGTTCCTGACGGCGAGCGGAGCGGCGGCGGTGGGGTGGACCGGCTACGCGCCGCTGAGCGAATCGACGTACACGCCGGGGGCCGGCGTCGACCTGTGGATCGTGGGGCTGCTGCTGTCCGGGACCGCTTCGATCCTGGGGGCCGTCAACTTCCTCGCGACGATCTTCGGGATGCGCGCCCCGGGGATGACGATGTTCCGCGTCCCGATCTTCACGTGGAACATCGTGGCGGTCTCGGTCCTGATCCTGTTC
>DASQEJ010000077.1:0-4828 GCA_035633715.1 Actinomycetota bacterium
AGGAGACCGTGGCGCCGTCCCCGGTAACGGCGGAGCAGCGCTAGCCCTGCGCTGAGCGTGTTCGAGTAGCGGCTAGGCCGCCCGGGTCGGGCTTCCCGACATCCGTAGCAGCCAGCCGCCCAGCACGCCGACCATCAGCGCCAGGCCCAGCCCGATCAGCACGGCCTCGGCGTCTGCGGTGATCGGAACGCCGCCCGTGCCGCCCGCCAGGGTCTGGCCGTCGCCGGTCGTGGCGCCGGTTCCGCCGGGCTTGGGAGCGTCGCCCTCGTCGTGGTTCCCGTGACCCGTGCCGTGGCCGCCGCCGTGCCCGGGCGAGGAGTCCATCGAGCCCATGCCGTCGTGCCCCGAGTGGCCCGTCGAGCCGGAGCCCGGCGTCCCGGAATGGTCGTTGTGGTCGGTCATGCCGCCGCCGTCGTGGCCGTCGTGGCCCTTGCGCTCGTCGTCGTCACGGTGCCCGCCGTGCCCGTCCTTGTCCTTGCCGGGCTTCGGGTGGTGGTGACCCCCCTTCTTCTTCCCGTCGCCGCAGGCCTTGCCGTGGTGGACCATGAACTCGAACGTCGACGTGCTCGACCCCGTGGCGCCCGCGAGGCCGACGGCCTTGTAGACGACCTCGTACATCCCCGAGGGGGTCTTGCCGATGTCGACCGTCATCTCGTTCAGCGAGATGGTCGCGGCCCCCGAGTCGATCTCGTTGCCGCACTCGTCGAGGACGTTCATCCACGAGGACTGGTCGAGGGGCTGGTCGAACGTGACCGTCACCTCGGACGGCGGGTGGTCCATCATTGCGCCCTTGCCCGGCTCGCTCGACTGGTAGCCGGGGGGCGACTGCGCCGCCGCGGGCGCGGGGAACGAGCCGGCGACCCAAGCACCGGCGGTTGCGGCGACGAGGACGAGCTTCAGGAAACGCATATCGATGAGGAGTACTCCCAGGCCTGTGGCGAGGTAACTACTACGAGCTTAGGTTCTCCCCACTTCTAGTGCCTCCTGCGCGTGGCCCGAACGGGCGGCTAGTGCTCCCGGAAAGATCGGGTGCCGGGTTGGCCCGTAATGACTACGACCACACGGCCCGCGAGGACGCCCTCAAAAGGGTCGGATCGGGCTATCGGAATCGGCAGCCTCGCGACCTATCTTGAGCCTCGGTCACGAAAAACCCCGAGAAACCCGCAGTCGGAGGTCGCAGTATGTCGAGCACTCAGGTTTTGGAGCAGGACTGGCGAGCGATGGGCGCATGCTCGAGCACGGATCCCGACCTCTGGTTCGCCGTCGGCGCCATGGAGCACAAGCAGGCGAAGCGCATCTGCCGCGAGTGCCCCGTCCAGGGCAAGTGCCTCGCCTACGCGATGGACGCTCCCGTCGACCACGGGATCTGGGGTGGCCTCACCGAGCGTGAGCGCAGGCGTTTCCGCCGTCAGGCCGGCGCCAAGGACTGGCGGGCGCTGCTCCAAGCGGCGAACTGAGCCGGGGGCCCCGCAAGGGGGCTCTAGGACAGGAGCGTCAGCTCGAGGAGCACGCACTCGTCGCGCCAGCGGCGGGCGGTGTCCTCCGGTAGCCCCGGGATGTTCAGCCTCTTCTCGGCCACCTTCTCCGCGATCTGATCCCACTCGTCGCCGTGCGGGATCACCCGCACCCGGGCGGGGACCTCGCCGATGCGGGCGTTCTTGCCCTTCCACCGGAAGATCACGTCGCATTCGCGCAGCCGCTCGGCGCCGGGGATCGTCTGCTGGCGCTCGCCCGAGACCACGTAGATCTTCTGCGCCTTGTTGTCGTAGAGGAACCACACCGGCATCGTGCGGTCGGTCCCGTCCTCGGCCCGCCACCGGAGCCAGACGATCGTCGACTTCTTGAGCGACTCCTGGACGCCCGGCCCCACCGAACCCGCTTCGACGACCGTGGAGACCTCGTCCCAGCCGAGGTCGTCGGAGACCGCGTACTGGGTGTCGTCCCACGACTTGTCCGTGGGGATCAGCGTGTACCAGGTGGCCTTGTCGAAGAACGCGTCGACCGCTTCTTGCGGCGTCGCGAAGTCGGCGTAGTGGACGAGCTGGATCTCGCCGTCGGGCCGCTCCGCGAAGAAGAAGACCCAGTTGCGGTAGTCCGGGGTGAGGTACGCCTCGCCCCAGTGGACCGTGGGCTCGGCGACCTCGAGGTGGAGGCTGATGCACTCGTCCGGGATCGCCGCCTCGAACGGGGTCCAGTAGGCCTGGACGATGCGGCGGACGCTCTCCTCGCGCTCGATCCGAAGCGTGGCGCCCCCTTCGGAGCCCTTCTTCAGCCCGCGGCCCGATACGGCGCGCGCCACGACTGCCTTCGTCGCCGCGAGGCGATCGCTCTGGATGGTGGCCATTACGAGAACGGTGACCCTTCCCACGCCGATCGCAGCATGAAGAACGCGGCGGGCGCGAAGGCGACGAAGCACAGGACGAACTCGACGTACGCGATCGGCCGCTGGTAGAGCGCGAGCTGCGGCCAGAAGTCGAACAGGATGATGCGGAGCCCGTTGAAGGCGTGGTACACGACGGCCGCGATGAGGCCCACCTCGAGCGGCTTGAACCACCACTGCTGGTAGAGGCTGATCGTCTCGTCGTAGAGCTCGGGGCCGAACCCGATCGCGAACGTGTCGACGATGTGGCCCATCAGGAACGCGAGGACGAAGACGCCCGTGATCCGGTGCGCCGCCCACGACCACTGGCCGACGCCGCCGCGGTAGGCGGGCCCCGCGTCCTTCGAGCGGATGCGGAACAGGTCCGCGAGCACGACGACTGCGAACAGCGTCGAGGCTGCGGTGAGGACGAAGACGAAACCTTCGATCAGCTTCGCGGCTAGCACGGGAGCGATCCTACTTCGCCCGGCAGCCCGCTCAAGCGAAGAGCTGCTCGGAGATCGCCAGCAGGCCCGAGAAGTCGACCGCCTCCTGCTCCAGGTAGGGCACCCGCACCCACTTGTGGCGCGGCACCCGCCGGGCCAGCTCGGCCAGGTTCTGCTCCTCCAGGTGCACCACCCGCATGAACGCCTCCTCGTTCTCGAGGAGCTTCGCGAGCAGCCGGGCGTCGTCGTCGCCGGACTCGAGCTTGTGGAGCTGGCGCGGCTTCACGTCGATGCCGTCGCCGATCTTGGGGTGGACGCGGTTCACGACCAGGGCCCCGAACGGGAGCCCGGAGTCGTTCAGGCGCTCGGCGAAGAACGTCGCCTCGGTGACCGAGTCCTCGGCCGGCGACGTGACGATGACGAAGGACGTCGAGTCCGACTGCAGGAGCTCCGCGACCTCGCGGGCGCGTTCCTTGAAGCCGTCGTACATGCCCTCGAGGTTCGCGAAGAACTCGGCCGTGTCCTCGAGGACCTCGGTGCCGACGATCCGCTTGACGATGCGGAGGAACGTTCCCGCAGCGACGTTCGCGACGCGCATGATCCCGCCGCCGGCCTTCATGTAGGGGAGGAGGAACCAGCGCAGCACGCGGCTGTCGAAGAACTCGTTCATGCGCTGCGGCGCATCGAGGAAGTCGAGCGCGTTGCGCGTCGGCGGGGTGTCGATCACGACGACGTCGAACCCGCCTTCGGCGTGGAGCTCGTAGAGCTTCTCCATCGCCATGTACTCCTGCGTGCCCGACAGCGTCGACGAGATGTTCCTGTAGAAGCGGTTGGCGATGATCCGGTCCGCCTGCTCCTGGCTCGGTGCGTAGCGGTGGACGACGCGGTCGAACGTCGTCTTCGTGTCGAGCATCAGCGCGTACAGCTCGCCCTTCGGCTTCACGCCGACCGCCGAGAACTTGCGCATGGAGACCTTGGTCGGCTCGTTCGAGAGCTCCTGGAGCCCCAGCGACGACGCGAGCCGCCGGGCCGGGTCGATCGTGAGGACCGCGGCCCGCTTGCCCTCCATCGCCCCCTTGAGGGCGATCGCCGCGGCGGTCGTGGTCTTGCCGACGCCGCCCGCGCCGGCGCAGACGACGATCTCCTTGTCGCCGAGGATCCCGGCGATCGGGTTCACGACGCCGCGCTCTTCTTCTTCGAAGGCCGCGCGTTCGCGCTGTCCTCGATGACGTCCGCGAGGTTCTCGATGTCGGGTAGCGCGAGGCCTGCGGAGAACAGGAACGGGAGCTCGACGACAGGCTGCTCGACGCCGCGTCGCAGCTTCTTCAAGTGGACGGCCTGGATCGACTGCCGCGCGGTGAGGAAGCGCGCGTACGCGATCAGCGCGCCGACGTCTTCCGAGTCGAGCGTGATCCCGGCCCCCGCGGCGATCTTCTTCAAGGTCGCCATCGGCTTCGCGCCGCCGATCTCGGACAGCGTCTTCTTCTCCGTCGCGTCGAAGAGGTCCGAGTACACCGCGTTCGCGAACACCTGTCCGGTCTCGATCCCGATCCGGGTGCCGAGCGCCTCAGCGGTCTCGAGCGTCTCCGACACCGGCATCTCCTCGGGGAGCGTCACGAGGTGGACGCGCGTGCGCTTCGGGTCGCGGAGCATCTCGACGAGCCAGTCCGACTGCCGCTTGACCGGGCCGAGCCGCACGGCGTCGGCCAGCCCCATCGGCGCGGAGAGGAACGTGAGCATGTGTCCGGCCGCCGGAGCGTCGACGACGATCGTGTCGAAGTCGCCCGGCCCTTTGCCGTGCGTGCGGCCCTGCTCGAGGTACCAGATCTTCCCGAGCATCAAGATGTCCTTGAGGCCGGGGGCCGCGGCGGTGATGTAGTCCACGAAGTGCGTGCTGGTGAACGCCTTCGAGATCCGCTTCATGTGGTACTGGACCTCGAGGTACTCCGCGAGGGCGTCCTCCGGCACGATGTTCATCCCGAAGACGCCGGGCGAGAGCTGGCGCGGCTCGTAGCCGAGCGGG
>DASQEJ010000078.1:0-1609 GCA_035633715.1 Actinomycetota bacterium
GCCGACGATCTTGTTCTCGAACTCGTAGCCCTGCTCCTCGTTGTGCTCCATGTTGATGACGGCGTGGCCGTACTGGCCGCGGCCACCGGTCTGGCGCACGAAGCGGCCCTCGATGTTCTCGACGCGCTTGCGCACGGTCTCCCTGTAGGCGACCTGCGGGCGGCCGATGTTGGCGTCCACCCTGAACTCGCGCAGGAGCCTGTCCACGATGATCTCGAGATGAAGCTCACCCATGCCGGCGATGACGGTCTGGCCCGTCTCCTCGTCGCTGCGCACGGAGAACGTCGGGTCCTCCTCAGCGAGACGCTGGAGCGCGACGGTCAGCTTCTCCTGGTCGGCCTTCGTCTTCGGCTCGATGGCCTGGTCGATGACCGGCTCCGGGAAGATCATCTCCTCCAGCACGATCTGCTCGGAGTCGTCGGCCGAGACGAGCGTGTCGCCCGTACCGGTGCTAGACAGCCCGATGGCGGCGACTAGCTCGCCGGCGTAGACCTCGTCGCGCTGCTCGCGGCTGTTCGCGTGCAGTTGAAGGAGCCTGCCCACCCGCTCGCGGCGGCCCTTGGTCGTGTTCATGACGTAGGAGCCGGCCTTGAGCGTACCGGAGTAGACCCTCATGTACGTCAGCTTCCCGACGTGGGGGTCGGACTGCACCTTGAAGGCGAGCGCGGAGAGCGGGCCGTTCTCGTCGGCCTCGCGGACGACGGGCTCGCCGTCGAGCGTCTTGCCCTCGACGGGCGGCACGTCCAGCGGGCTCGGCAGGTAGTCCACGACGCCGTCGAGCAGCGGCTGGACGCCCTTGTTCTTGAACGCCGAGCCTACAAAGACGGGGGTCATCTGGTTGGCGAGCGTGGCCTTCCGGATCGCGGCGCGGATCTGATCTATGTCGATCTCCTCGCCCTCCAGATACATCATCATCAGCTCTTCGTCCTGGTCGGCGATGGCCTCCAGGAGCTTCTCCCGATACTCGGCCGCGCGTTCCCGCATCTCCTCGGGAATGTCTGTGACCTCCCAGGTAGCACCCAGGTCGTCGGTGTAGACGATGGCCCGCATCTCGACGAGGTCCACGATGCCCTGGAACTCGCTCTCGGCCCCTATCGGCAACTGCACCGGCACGGCGTTCGCGTTCAGCCGCTCGACCATCGTGCCGACGGCCTTGTAGAAGTCCGCGCCTATGCGGTCCATCTTGTTGACGAACGCTATGCGCGGGACGCCGTACTTGTCCGCCTGGCGCCACACCGTCTCCGACTGCGGCTCCACACCGGCGACGGAGTCGAACAGCGCTATGGAACCGTCGAGCACACGCAGGCTGCGCTCCACCTCGACGGTGAAATCCACGTGCCCGGGCGTGTCTATAATGTTGATGCGGTGCTGCTCGGGGATGCGGCTATGAACGCCCTCGCGTTCGCCCTTGCCGTTCTTGCCGGGGTCCTCGATGCCGCCCCAGAAAACGGTGGTCGCGGCGGACGTTATGGTGATGCCGCGCTCGCGCTCCTGGGCCATCCAGTCCATGACGGCGTTGCCGTCGTGGACCTCGCCCAGTTTATGGGTGAGGCCCGTGTAGAGCAGGATGCGCTCCGTGGTCGTCGTTTTGCCGGCATCGATGTGGGCC
>DASQEJ010000079.1:0-2782 GCA_035633715.1 Actinomycetota bacterium
CGTGTCGTGGGGGCCGGAGGAGATGCCGTCCGAGATCCGCGAGGGGGCCTCGAGCCTCGTCGCCGAGGGGGCCGGGCCGTTGCCGCGGGCTGCGCTGATCGGCGAGCTGCTCGCGTCGATCGAGGACTGGTACGGGAGAGCCGCGAGCGGTGGTGGGCGAACGGAGATCGTGGAGGCGGCGACGGAGCGCTCGACGATCCTGGGCCACGGAGTACTGCTGCGCCGCTCGGACGGGACGCTGTCCGAGGGCCGGGCTGTCGCGTTGCTGGACGACGGAGCCCTGCAGGTGGAGATCGACGGGACGCTCGTCGGCGTGACGGCGGGCGAGGTAGAGCGGATCAGGACGGACGACTGAGCCGGCCGACAAAGGATCAGTTGGCCGCGGCCGCGGGCGTGAAGATCGCCGACGTGATCGCGCCGGGCCTCGACGTGCTGTTCTGCGGGATCAACCCGGGCCTGTACTCAGGAGCGACGGGCAACCACTTCGCGCGGCCGGGCAACCGCTTCTGGCCGGCTCTGCACCTATCCGGCTTCACGCCGCGGCAATTGCACCCGTCGGAGAAAGAGCAATTGTTGGAGCTGGGCCTAGGGATAACGAACGTGGTCGAGAGAACGACGGCGCGTGCGGACGAGCTGACGAACGAAGAGATCGTGGCAGGGGGCCGGGCGCTCAGACGCAAGGTGAAGAAGTACGCGCCGCGCTACCTGGCAGTGCTGGGCCTGGGCGCATACAGGATCGCGTTCGGGGCGAAGGAAGCGAAGGTAGGGCCGCAGGAGGAGTCGATAGGGGAGACGAAGCTGTGGCTCCTACCGAACCCAAGCGGCCTGAACGCGCACTATCAACTCCCCGCGCTGGCAGACGAGTTCGCGCGCCTGAAGGGGGCCGCGCAAGCCGAGTGAGGACACGCGATCACTCGCTTCGAAGAAATGTCCCCGAGGCGAGAAGGCGGTGTCGGCGAGGAACCTGGAGGTCACCGCGGTGGCCGCTCTAGATCTCGGAGATCGTTACGCGCTTGTCGGTCGACCACTTCACCTCTCCCGTGGGCCCGGCGACCCGCCTGGCGTTAGACGAACCTCTTCAAGGGTCGATGTCGACCCTGCAGGCAGACGCCTCGAGCTCGACGCGACCGAAGTCGGCTGCGAAGACGAACGTCGACCCGTCGCGCCCGAACTCGTCGAAACCTCCCCAGTCGACCGTTCCCGTTGCGTCACGGGCGGGCATGAATCCGGACGCCAGCCAGGTCAGGTGCTTCACCTCCTCGAATGAGATCCGCCCGCGTCGGTAGCAATATCGTTCACCTGGCTGGGGGGACCGGAATGCAGGGTGGTCCTCCTTGAGAACGAGTTCCACCTCGATCACGAGCGACCCGGGACGAGCAACCACGTCGAGGAGGAAGCTGTCCTCGAGATAGAGCGACTCGAACCCATCCAGCTCCCAGTACGACTGCATCAGAGATCCCACGAGATCGGCGTGTGGTTTCCGGGGCTGGTCCGTGTCACGAGGCCGCCGGAGGGGTCGATGCGTTGGCCAAGTGCGTTTCGGATCTCGACGTGGGGGAAGTTGCTGCCGGGGGCGCGGCTGCTTCCGCTCTTGATGGTGAGTCGAAGGATGCCATTCTCATCAACGAACTTTAGTGGCCCAGTGGCAGTGGATACGCTCTTCCATCCTTGCGAAGCTGCGAACTCGACGAGCTCGGACGCCTTTGCCGTGCCGCCACGTGTCAGCTGACGAAGCGCGAAGTCCGCGCTATACCGGACGATGCCCGTTCCGGCGGCGCTCGTGGTGACGGTCGCCCCAGCACCAGTGGCTACCTTGGCGCCGCGCCATGCACGCCAGGCCTTCACGCCGCCGGCGATCGACTTGATCGCTGCGCCTGGGATCCAGGCCGTCAGGAGCGCCATCGTGATTGCGCTCTCCAGCTCGGTTGGCGGTTCCCAACCCGGGCTGTAGGAGACGCCGGTCGCAGCTTTGAACCAGTATTCGCTGTCGCCCGGGAGCGATGCCGCGCCTTGGCACTGTGGGATGAGCTCACGGAATTCGTGGTACGTGGGTGTTTCCTCGTAATAGCACTGCGGCGCTAGCGGCTCCCCGAGGTTCTCGGATTCTTTGTCGGCGATGAACGCTGCGGCGACCCCTGGGTTCACCTGCGGCTCGGCGTTGCCGGCATCAGGGAGACGAGGATCGCCCGACTCAGGCCCCCCAGGAATCCGCATCCCACCGCCCCCCGCTGCCTTGTTCAGGGTATGACCGTCGACCTCCACGAAGCCCACCGGGTTTCCGCCCGCGAGGGAGTAACGATTGCCCGTCAGCGGGTCCATCGACAGGCCCAGGTTCGCGAGCGCGCCTCCGTACTGGTCCGGCTGCAGGAAGCTCTGTGAGTCGGGGCCGAAGCGCCTCGCCCCCATGTCCAGCGAGCCGGAGCCCGTGTCCATGCGCCGGCCGGTGTAGCGGTAGGCGTTGAGCGGGTCGACGTCCCGGCCGGTCGCGACGTCCTCACCTGCGGTGAGCGTCTCGTCCGGGCTCCCGTAGGCGTCGTAGCCGTAGGTCGCCTTCACCGTCGCGTTGGAGTCGTCGAGCAGCGTCGAGACCGAGCCGTGGACGTCGTAGCCGTACGTGTAGGTCTTGGGGCCGGTCGTTCCCGCCGGGTCGTCGACCATCGAGATCCTGTGGTCGTAGGCGTCGTAGGTGTAGGTCTTCTTTTCCGACAGACCGCCCGTGACGTCCTCCATCGTGATGAGGTCAGTCAGGCCGAGGAACGTGAAGATCGTCGTTCGGTCCTTG
>DASQEJ010000080.1:0-1916 GCA_035633715.1 Actinomycetota bacterium
CCGCTGCGGGGCGTGCGGCGCGGAGCTGTTCAGCTCCGACACGAAGTTCGACTCGGGCAGCGGGTGGCCGAGCTTCACCGAGCCCGCGAACCGCGCCAACGTCGAGCTCCACACCGACACGAGCCACGGGATGGTGCGCACGGAGGTGACTTGCGCCCGCTGCGGGTCGCACCTCGGCCACGTCTTCGACGACGGTCCGGGCCCCGAGGGCAAGCGTTTCTGCATCAACTCCTGCGCGCTGGATCTCGACGCCCAACCTTCGGGCTGACGTGCGGCCGCGGGCACTGCTGTGGGCGGCCGCTGCGGTGGCGGCAGCCCTTACGACCGGCTCGATCCCCGCTGGGGCGACCCCGGTCTGCGCGGAGGAGCCGCGCGCCGCGTGCGGGGGCCGGATCTTCCCCGAGGCGGAGAACTCGGCTTCGTTCGTCCAGCACGACAACGGCGAGTACGAAGCGGGGATCCTCGCGCTCGCGAAGGAGTTCCCCCGCTACGTGCGGGTGACGAAGTTCTCCGAGCTGCTCGGCGACCAGGCGGTCTCGGTCGAAGGACGTGAGATCTGGCTCGTCGAGATCACGGACTTCCAGGCCCCCGAGAAGGGCAAGATCCCGGTCGCGGTGTCGATGTCGGTGCACGGGCCGGAGCGCGCCGGTCTCGAGGGCGGTGTGCGGTACATGGAGGACATCGCGCGCTGGGCGGCCGAGGACCCCTCGCATGAGCTGCGCAACGGCACCGAGCCGGATTCGATCGGCGTCCCGGTCTCGAAGGCGCTGAAGAAGGTCCACCTGTACCTCGCCGACATCAACCCGGACGGGTGGGCGCGCGGCGACTTGCAGAACGGCGGCGTCTTCCAGCGCGGCAACGGCAACGGCGAGGACCTCAACCGCGAGTACCCGACGATGGGCTGGACCGACGTCGGGAACACGCCGGTGTCCGAGCCCGAGACGAAGGCGTGGATCCGGCTGATGAAGCGCGTGAAGCCGGTCGTCTCGGCGGACCTGCACGGCGAGCTCAACTCCGCCAACAACGCGTTCGCCGACATCATGCTCCCGGCGGGCCAGTGGGACCCGGTCGAGCAGGCGCAGGAGGAGCGCCTCGCGCGCCACATGGACTCGAACATCGAGCGCTACTTCGAGCAGGAGAACATCGACACGTCCGAGGTCATGGGCGAAGAGGGCATGTCGCCGGCCGAGTACGCCACCGGGTTCGACGTCGTCGGTTACGACGCCTCCGGGTTCATGGGTGACTGGTTCACGCAGCACGGCGCGGTCGACATGGACGTCGAGCACTTCCTCTCGCACCAGGCCCCCAACTCGACGTGGGTCGCGCCGCTCGAGAAGGCGCACATCGCGTCCGTGCGCGGCGAGATCGAGGCGATGGTCGTGGAGGCGCTCGTCACGAAGCGCGTCGACGTCACGCTGAAGCTCGGCCGCGTGAAGTACCTCGCGAACGGCAAGGTCGTGAAGAGCTCCGACGGGTACGGGGGGCCGAAGCCGCCGAAGAAGGTCGACCCGGCCCCCTACAACGCGAACCGGCTCCAGTACTTCCGCGACGTGTCGAAGCACGCCGCCCGCCCGTTGCGCGGTGTCACGGCTGCGCGGCTGGTCCGCAGGGGCGTCGGCCGCACCCAGACGTTCGTGATCACAGGGGCGTTCCAGAAGGCCTTCAAGAAGATGCCGAGGCCGAAGAAGGCGCGGCGCGCCGCGACGCGCTCGGTCAAGAGCTTCGTGAGGCGGGGCGGCAACCTCGTGCTGACGGACAGCGCCCTGAAGCTCCTGCCGAAGCTCGGCGTCGTGCAAAGGAACGCCGTCGGGCGCCGCGTCTACACGGCCGGTCACATCAACCCGACGGCATGGGAAGACCCGTATCTGAGGAAGGTGCACCACACGGCGAGCCAGACGTACTACGAGGTGCCGCTC
>DASQEJ010000081.1:0-3276 GCA_035633715.1 Actinomycetota bacterium
TGGCCTTGCCGTCGCTCTCCACGTCGACCACATGCAAATCGGTGTCGCACGGATATCCTTGCAGCGCGTCGACCACGCTCGCGCTCTCGCTCCACCCAGGCCCGCTCGGCGTCCACGGGCGCGCTGTCCAGACGCGCTCCACGCCGTCGAAGAGACACTGGATGAGATCTGCGATTGAATCGCCTGTCACGTCGGCGAGGTGTGCGGACGCGTCGGGGTGCGTGAGCCGAAGCATGGGCGACGCGCCGAGCGGATACGGGTTCGGGATCTTCGTGTTGTGAAGGCTGAATGTGTGGTTCGGTTGGGCGAGCAGGACGATGAAGTTTGAGAACTGCCCATGAACGTCATGAAGGAGGAGGTCCATTCGCGAATCGGCGTTGTAATCGATGGGCGTCGCGTGCTCCGGTTGGAGGGGGAGCGGCGGGTCGAAATGATCCTCCTGGAAAGCGACGCCCAGGGTTTCGAAAAATCCCTTCGTGACCTCGGCGCTCTTGTTCGTCGCGACAACAAAATCCGTGATGGGCAACTCGCTGCCGCCGAGCATGTTCGCGTCCGGCATGACCATGTCGTCGAGGCCGTCCCCGGTCATGTCCATCATGAGGACGCTTCCGAGCCTCGACTCCGGCGTTTTGACGGTCGTCGCGTGCTTCGAGAATCGCGGGCCCGACTCGTCCTTGTGCTTGTACGAAAAACGTGTGGGCGGCTTGCAGGGTTTGCTCTGGGCCACCTGATCGGCAGCGCACTCTTCCACTTGCTGGAGGAGCATCCGCTTCGTCGTCGGCGACGTCGCATACGCGAGTCGGTACTCGCGCGCGAGCGTGCTATTCGGCCCGAACATCTGGATCGTATCGAGGCGGAGCGATCGCCGGAGCGCCATCCCGCGCGAGAAGAGCGTGCGCGTGCCCTCGGCGGGCAGGGTGCTGTAGTTGAAGACGACGGCGCGCGACGGTGGGGTGAGCGCGTGGCCGGTGTAGTCAATCCGCGAGACGACATGCTCGACGGTGTGGCCGCTCGTCGGGTCTTTGTCGTTGCGGTATGAATACGCGATAACATTTCCGCTGCGGTCGCTGACGCGAACCATCTGCCATGACCGCACGACGCCGCCCTTCGCGAAGACCAGGCCGTCGCTCGCGATCTCCGGGAGCGAGTCCGCCGTGCCGTAGTCGACGATGAGCCCCGCTTTGGTGAAGACCCGCAGCGACCTCGGGCCTCGGGTCGCGTCCCATCCCCCTCCTTTGGCGTAGTCGGCGATCACCTTCACAAATGTGTCGGGGAACGTCCGGAATTCGACCGGCTGCGGGCTCGATGGATCGACCGGTATCAACCTCTTCCCGTCCAGGCACAGCGCATCGTCGGGTCGATCCCTCACCGGCTCGATAACGCCGTCCTGGGCGATGGTCTTCGGGCAGCGCGTGATGGCCGATAGCCCTGCGATGGAGAATCCATGCCCTAACGGCCCGGAATCAGCCGAGCTGTCGTACACGATCGAGGGGCTCGGCTGCATCCCGACGCGGCCGGGAGAAACGATGAGCGGGATCGAGACCTTCGCCTCCCCGGTGCTGGTGACCGAGAACGCGCCCTCAAGCGCGCCCGCGGCCGGCGTCGGCGTGGACGGGAGATCCGCAGGAAACGCTGCCGGCAGCTCGTCGGGCTCCGGGCAGCCGCCCCACGCGGCCGTCTCCTCGACGAAGGGGCTCGGGACAGCGAAGGGCGTCGAGTCGTTGCAAGCAGCGAGCGCCAGGAGACACGCCGCGAAGAGAACGAGAGCATGGATGAGGCGTAGGCGGCTGGCGCGAACGGGACGCTTCGAGCGGACGGCCGGTCGAGGACGACGAAAGATCATGCTTCCCCCCTTTCGAGAACAGACCGGAGCACAACACACCTGTGCCGGGGAGATCAACAGGCGGGTTGGTCGGGTCTAGCCGTCGCCTTAGGGAGAGTCAGTCGGTCCTTCGGGAGACTCAGTCGGTCCTTCGGGAGACTCGGTCGGTCCTTAGGGAGACTCAGTCGGTCCTTCGGGAGACTCAGTCGGTCCTTCGGGAGAGTCTCCACGGGATAGGGTGAGTCTCGCGAGGGACCGGGAGAGTCAGTCGGTCCTTGGGGAGAGTCTCCCGAGGGACAGGGAGAGTCTCCCGGTCCTCAGGGAGACCCTCCCGAGGGGCAGCGCGTGTCTCCCGGTCCTTGGAGCGATCCTCCTCAGGCTTACGGGAGGTCTCGACAGGCGCACGCCGCACCTCCCCGCGGTCGAACGAGGTGTCCTCTTTGTGAGGCGACGCATTGTTTTACAAAAGCGACGCGTCACGAAAAAAAATGAGGGCACGGACCGTCGAAAATTCGGTTTGCGTACACATCCATAGTGAGGACCGGATGATCGGCCTCGGAAGGATCCGAGAGGCGGGATCGAGTCTCTTCTTCATCAAGGACGTCTTCTTCTCAAGGACGTCTGCCCGCATTTTCGCGAGGAAAGAACCCTATGAGCGCAATCACTACAGTCATCGCCGTGCTCCCCGAGACCACGGAAAATGTCCCCCGTTATCTGACGTCGTGCCACCTCATCGTCTCCATGATGACCGACAACCAAAACTTCCTCGAGCCGACACCGCCGCTCGTGGAGGTGACGAAGAGCCTCGACGACCTCGCGGCGGCCGAGGAGCTCGCCCAGAGAGGCGGCAAGGGGATGGTCAAGCAGCGCGACGTTTCGCTGAGGCAGGCTCACCTCAATATGACCATGCTCAAAGCGTACGTGCAGACCAAGGCGAACGCCGAGCCGGAGCGCGCGGAGGCGATCGTTCATAGCGCCGGTATGAACGTCGGAAAGCCGCGCACGCGGATCAAGCTGCCCACCTCTGCCAAGTACGGCGGCGCTCCCGGCCGGGTGGTGCTCGACGTCAAGGCGCTCCCGAAGCCGGTGCAATATCGCTGGCAGATGAGCACGGACCAGGAGACGTGGACGGACCTGCCCGAGACGTTCAAGACGAGGACGACCGTGGAGGGCCTGGTCCCCGCGACCGTCTATTCGTTCCGCCTCCGGACGATAACCAGGAACGGGGCGTCCGATTGGAGCTCGCCCGTCACCGTCGTGACGCAATGAGCGTGCCCCGCCCATCAAGGTAACGACCTGACCGCTGCGCGCCGGCCCCGAGGATCGCGTCACGGATCCTCGCGGCCGGCGTCGCCGCCCGTTCGAGCGCGGCGCATCGTCAGCCCATCTCAGGCGTAATTTTTTGGTATGCTGCGCGCTCCCGCGACAAGCGCCGTGCGCGGCCTTGTCCGAAC
>DASQEJ010000082.1:0-9509 GCA_035633715.1 Actinomycetota bacterium
GACGACCCGGCCGCGTTCAGGGCGATCGAGCTCACGAACGGGGGGCGTTTCCCGACGAAGGAGACGCTCGCGATGTGGGACGAGCTCTTAGTCCAGGGTTACGAGGTCTGGGGTGTCGGCGGCAGCGACGCGCACTCGCGCTCCGTCGACGTCAGGGACCTCCTCCACGGGGGGCCGGGTCTCGCGAACCTCGGCAAGATCGGGGTGTCGCGCACGTACGCGTTCGTCCCCGAGGACCTGGCCCCGGTCGAGGGCTACGACGCGACGGACCCGGACGACCCCGTCCGGAGGGCGATCTACTCGGGTGGCGTCGTCGCGTCGAACGGGCCGCGCGCCCTAGCGGTCATCGGCGACGCCGGGCCGGGCGAGACCGCGACGATCCCGCCGGGCGAGGTGACGGTGCAGGTCGGCATCCTGTGGCCGCTGGCCTTCTCGAGCGAGCATCCGCACCCGGACCGCGTGCGCCTCACGTACTCGAAGATCGCGCCGGGATGCGGCGACGCGTGTCCGCGCGCCTTGGTCGTCGAGCGCGACGCCCCCGCCGACTCGCACGTGATGACCGTGCCGCTGGCCCTTCCGGCCGAGTGGGAGCGGGCGTACGTGCGCGTCGAGGTCGTGGCGGACGACGACAAGCCCTTGGGGGCGTTCGTGAGCCCGATCTTCATCGAGCGGAGCGCCGCGGCGTCGGCGAGCTAGCCGCTAACGCTCGCCGGAGAGGCGCCTGGTCTTTCTCACGGCCTTGCGCGCGGCCTCGGTCTCGAGCGGGTCGTAGATCACGTTGACCTTCACGTAGCCGTCGCACACCGCTTCGCGCAGCGCGACGATCCCGGCGAGGCTGTCGCCCTTCGCGAAGTACAGCTCCGCCTCGAACCCCTCGAAGTCGCTGTTGACGACGTCGAAGCCGTGCTCCTCCAAGACGGGCCGGGCCGCGTCGAACAGCTCCTCCACCGAGCGCCGGTCGTAACCCTCGGTGGCGACGAACTTCTTTTTCAGCTGGACCTCGGTGAGGGATACGCCTTCGATCGCGGGAAAGTCCGGCGGAAGGTCGGACGGCGAACCGATCGACGGCGGCAGGCTGCACGACGCGACGGGCTCCTCGCTCTCCGCCTCCGCGGAGCACGCGCTCAGAAGCGACAGCACCAACGCCGCGGCCACGAGGGGGCCGCCCGCACGGTGGATCGGGTCAGGCCTTCGCCGCACGGCGCTTGATCAACACACCCGCCGCGATCAAAAGCGCGCCGATGGCCGCGAGCTTCAGGATCGCAGCGCCGGTCGCGGCGAGGCTCGACCGCTCGGCGGCCGTCGTCGTCGTCGAGTCGTCGTCCTCGTCCTCGGCCGTGCCCCCTCCGCCGGTGTCGTTGGACTCGCCGCCGCCACCGCCACCCTGGCCGCCGCCACCCCCGCCGGAGTTGCCGCCGCCACCGCCGCCGTCCGAGTTGCCGCCGCGGCTCGGCTGCGCGATGAACGGGATGCCGCCGGACTGATGGATGAAGCCCGGCAGCGCGGTCGCGCCGCCCTCGGCGGTGTCCGAGTAGCCGCCCCAGACGTGGCCGGAGTTGTCGATCTCTATCGTGAAGAAGTCACCGAGGCGCCGGTCGACCCTCTCGGCCTGACAGATCGTCCCGCCCTGGCAGATCGTGCTCGTGTGGACCGCCCGGGGGGTGGCCGTCGCGACCTTGAACCCCGGCGACGCCGAGCCCTTGCACCCCAGACCGTTCAGGGTCTGCGCGACGTAGACGCGCCACTCCTGGTCGCCCGGCGTCTCCGCGTCGTGGTTCGGCAGCTCCTCGTTCGCGCCGAGCCATGCGACCGCGGCCTTGCCGTCGTCGCCCACGGCGAGCCACGGCCAGATGTCGGTGTTCGCGTTCCTGTCGACGCGCGTCGGCGCGGCCCACGTCCGTCCCCCGTCCTCCGAGTACGAGAACCAGATCCCGGGGCCGCGGTCGCCCTGCCCGCTCTCGTCCCACGTCATGTAGAGGTTGCCGCCCGCGTCGATGTCGAACGACGGCCAGTGCGACAGCATGCTGACGCCGGACGCGACCTGGTGCGTGTCGCGCTCTTCGAGGTTGCCCTTGCGCGCCTTGCGGTACGCGGTCATCGAGAGCACCCCGCCCTCGTAGTAGGCCTCGTAGAGCGTGCCGTTCCTGCGGTCGATCTGGAGGTCGCCGAGGCCGGCTCCGTCGTCGACGCCCGCGGTGAACGTCTTGCCGCCGTCGGTGCTGCGGTGAAGGAAGTGCCCGCTGTTGCCGACCGGGTCCGTCGGGAACGTCCCGCCGCCGAGCTCGTTGCCGACGAGGTACAGCACGTCCTTCTTGTCCGCCTCCATCCATTGCCGGTCGCTGATCACCTGGGCGAAGAAGTTCTGCAACGTGAACGGCTCGTCCGATCCGGGCGCCTTCGAGACGGCGACGTTGGCGAGGTTGATCTCGGAGATGTAGACCTGCCCCGCCGAGTCGATCGCGTACTCGGGATCGGAGAAGCCGGTGAACGGCGAGTTGTTCGGCGGGAGCGTCCGGTCCTGGAACGTCCACGTCTTGCCGTGGTCCTTGCTGAAGTAGTAGTAGGTCTGGCCCGTGTAGTTCTCGACGAACGCCGCCGTCGTGGGGTCGGCGGCCGCCGGTGTGTAGAAGTGCGTCGTGCCCGCGTGCGACCCGTACATGAGGGTCCCGTCGGGGTGCTGCTCGACGGTCGGCTCACCGCCGGCCCGCGTCATGTCGACGTACTTCTGCTTGTCGAACTTCAGCGCCTTCGCGGGGGCCGGGCACGCCTTGGCGGCCTCGGAGGACGACGGCGCGAGCATCCCGGCGCCGGAGAGCACGAGAGCAAGGACGAGCAGGAACGGAACCTTAGAGCCCCGGACGAGAACCATGGAGCCACCCCCCTCAGGGCACTAGTAGAACCCCACGATACGCCGGAACCGGGCGAAACGGGCGGGGGCCGCGTAAGGCCTGAGTGAACCTGCGCTCGCTCTCCCTTGAACGCGCAGAAATATCCGACGCTCCTGCCGACGCCGCGGCGCAGTCCACGGGCTTCGGAGAGCGGCGAAGGTAGACAGAACGTCCAACTCGACGCGATCACCCGTTGCAGCGGATGGCGCCAGCCGCGCTCCCAGCAAAGTACGTAGTTACTTCCAACGCGCTGCCGTAGAAGATGCGTCGTGGGAGGGACGCCGAAGGCTGGGGGGCATCGATGTTTAGACGGGCGCGCGGAGTCGGTTCGTTCGTTGTATTGACTTTCGTTGCGGCATTGCTGCCGATCACCGCCGCAGAAGCTGCGGAGATATCAGCCGTCGTGGCGACGTGGGAGGTGGATCCGGCGTCCGGCTCGGTCGACTACGACGTGACGGTGAGTGGATCTTGTGGGGCCCCCACGTGCACGTGGCGTGTGTACGGACACTACGTCGATGGCAGCGTCCAACTAGTGCAGACCACCGTCGGATACGGCACCGTGTACGGCTCGGCGACGAGCCCTGCGGGGTTCACCAAGCACCTCGTCGGAACGCTGTCCGGGGGCGCGTCCGCGCGCGAGATCACTGACCTACAGGCGACGCTCAAGCCTTCGACCGGGAGCTTGATCAAGACGGAGCTCATCCACGTCTCGGATGCCTATCCAGCCCCCTTCGTCACGATCGACGTCGACAAGTGGCAGGTCGACACCGCCACCGGTGTAGTCGAATACGACGTGACGATGGATGCGGGCGGGCTCGGCCAGCAATTCGGCCCGTGTGGAGGGGTGCGCTGCCGTTGGGGGCTCGTTGCTTACTACAAGGATGGCGTCGTCGAGCGTTCCCAGCACGTTCTGTACGGTTCCAGCAACTCGGGCGGAACCAAGTGGACGGTCAACCATCGCGCCACTGCGACGGGCTTCGCGGCCCTAGAGATCACTCATCTTCGCGGTTACGTCAGTCCCTACTCCTGCGCGGATCCGTGTGCTTACGAGACCGTCGAAAGCTGGGCACCGGTGTCGCCCCCCTACCCGAACGCATGGGTGACCCTGACGGTCGGCAAGTGGCAAAGGGACGAGAGCACCGGGTTGGTCGACTACGACGTGACGATGAACGCGGGCGGGCTTGGTCAGCATCAAGGCCCGTGTGGCGGGGTGCGCTGCCGTTGGGGGATCGTGGCGTACTACAAAGACGGGTCGACTGAACGTTCGCAGCACGTTCTGTTCGCCACCAGCAACTCGGGCGGCACCAAGTGGACCGCGACCCAGCGCGTGACGGCTTCGGCTTTCCCGGCCAACGACGTCACCCACTTACGTGCATACGTCGAGCCGTACTCCTGCGCCGATCCCTGCTCGTACCAGAGCGCCGACACCGGTCTGAGGTTCGTAGGCGACGTTACGATCGGGGGACGGGACCTCGTTCCGTACTCCGTAGCGATGGGAGGGACGTTCGCGATCAAGGGGACGTCGTTCTGCGAGCCCCTGCTCTTCGGGCCCTACCCGAACACAAACGGGAACAGCCTGCCCGACGTATTCGAGAGCTGCGAAGCCATGATTCTCTCAGGTGCGACCTTGATCGCGGTTCTCGCGGAACTAGCGACTCAAGCCCCGGACACCGTCGATGACCTTCTCGAATACTGGGAGAGGAATCCGGCCCCGAGCGAAGAGGATGAGCAGAAGCCGTTACCTCTGGGGCCCAGCACCGGCGAGCCGGATCCCGAATGCGTCCAAGAGATTTGGGGCCAGAACGATCCGGACACAGTTGAGCACATCGAGAAGAAGCATCTATGGAACGCTGGCGGTGGAGGGAGCCAGTTCTACCCTTGGGTCAGTTGGAGATGGCTTGTCGACTATGCCCAGGCGACATCGTGGGCGACTCCGAGCGGGGAAAAGTGCCAGAGGATCGCGCGATACGAGCCCACTCAAGTAGGCACGATCCGTTTTCACAGGCTTATCGATTCCCCGCTTGCAGGTGAGCCCACGCGTTGGTACACGGTATGGACGGAGCCGAACGGGAAGCTAATCACCGCATATCCCGGTACGTTAGATGACTGATCGCGCGGTCGCTGGGCCGGGGCCGAACGGGAGCTGGCTCAGTCTCCGAGGAAAACCAAGAAGGTGTGGACGGCGTCCTCGACTTGCTGCGCCACCTCCAAGACCTCCTCGAGCATTTCCACCTCGTGTACTGAAGTCGTGAACTCCAGCAGCCGCTTCAGCTCGGGCAAGACCTCCTTCAACTGCATCCGGTTGAAGACCGTCGTCCCGTATTCGTCGATGAGGCGGATGTGGACGAAGGACGGATCCTTGAACGCGCGATCGAGGAGGACGTTTAGGCCGTCGACGTAGTCCCATGGGTCCAGAGCGGCCTCGCCCAGGAGCTGGCTCTCGCTCATCATCGTGACGTTGAGCGTCTGGCCGCCGAAACTCCGCCGGTTCTCGCTGAAGGCACCCATCCCGTGCCCATCCTGCCACCTTCACCGTGCCGGACGCTGCAAGCGGCTAGGGCGTCGTGTAGACCTCGTGCGTCGCCTCGCGGATCGCTCGTTCGTGCTCGAAGTAGGCGTCCACCTCCGAACGGTCCGGGGCCTCGCCGCGTCCCGTCAACACCGCCGCTGCTAGCCGCAGCGCCGCGTCGTCGACCGCGCCGTACCCGGTGTTCACGTACTCCGGGAAGTCCTCGGGGACGTCGCTCCACTTCACGGGCGTCGTGAACCACAGCCCGCTTGCCTGCACCGGGTCGCATGCAGGGCCGTCCTCGTGCTGCCCCTCCGGGCGCGGGGTCGCCGTGACGAACAGGAGACGCTTCCACTCCTCGAGCGTCAGCTTCCCGTCGGCCAGAGGGCCACGAGCGACGAGCCCGCGGCGGCCGCGGGCCACGACGCCGCCGTCGACCCCGGTGGAGTCGTCGCCGAGGATGCGGCGCGCCTCTAGCAGGATCTCCGCCGCGCCGCCGGCCGCATACGGCGTCGCCGCCGACGTGCCGCTGCCGACGTCGCCGCGCGCCTCGGTCGTGCTCCCGGTCTCGGCCGCCCACGACGCGCAACCGTCGGAGATCACGTGCGGCGGGAACCCGTGCCACGTGGTGACGTAGCCGGAGTCATGCGCGCCGACGGTGATCGCCGACGGCGTCATGTGTGGCTGGAGGAAAGCGGGATGTCCCGCGACGCCGCCCCTCGTCGCGGCGCCGTTGCCCGATGCCCAGAACGCGAGGTGCGACCGGGCCGCGCGCTCGACGGCGCGGATCAGCTCCGAGGACGCCAGGTTGACCCCGCTCAGGTTCGTCGGGTCCCACACCGGCGCAACCGGCCCCCACGAGTTCGACTGCACGTCGATCCACGACGCGTTCTCCCCCGCGAAGTCGACCGCTTGCGTGAACCCTTCCTCTCCGGTGGCGGGCTCGTGCATCGGCTGGATCGCGACGATGCGGCACGACCTGCACGCGCCGTATTCGCGGGAAGCAGCGCGCGACGCCGTCATCGTGCCGTGGCCGTACCAGTCGAAGATGTATCCGGCCATCGCGCGCCAGCTCCCGCACCCGGCCGGTCCCTGGGGGCCGAACGTGATCGCGCCGGCGATCTTCGTGCCGGGGACCCAGTAGAGCTTGCCGGGCTCGACCCGCGCCCACACCCGCTTGCAGTCCTTCACGAAAGCCTTCTCGAAGCTCGGCTCGTCCAACGAGAGGCTCAGCGCCTGCGCGTCCTTCGGATAGCCGTCGATGTAGGTCGAAGGATGGCGGTAGGCGCGCGGCGAGTCGTCCGCGAACGTGTCGTGATACGGGTTGATCCCGGTGTCGACGATCGCGACGACGGCGTCGGGCCGGGCCTCTCGCGCGGCGGCGGCCGGGGCCACTCCCCCGACGACGGCGAAGACGATCAGTAGCCGCAGCGCCCGCATGCACGACTCCTTCGGCGCGGGCGGCGGACCCTCCTGTGCGACGGCCCTAACCGGCCCTCGAACTACCTCTTCGGCGGTCCCGCAGAGGCGCTCGCCTTCGCTCCCCGCCTCGACGCGCGCACGCGGTCCTGCCCGGCCAGGATCACCTTGCGCAACCTCACC
Source organism: Actinomycetota bacterium (assembly GCA_035633715.1). Lineage (GTDB taxonomy): Bacteria > Actinomycetota > CADDZG01 > CADDZG01 > WHSQ01 > JALZEG01. The sequence continues at coordinate 7,000 of DASQEJ010000082.1, forward strand.
GTGCGCGGCGTGACCTCGGCGCACTCGTCCTCACGGATGAACTCCAGCGCCTGCTCCAGCGACATCTCCTTGTGCGGGATCAGGCGGACGAGCTCGTCGCTCGTCGACGAGCGCATGTTCGTGAGCTTCTTCTCCTTAGTCGGGTTCACGTCCATGTCCTCGCCCCGCGCGTTCTCGCCGACGATCATCCCCTCGTACACCTCGACCCCCGGCGGGACGAACATCGTGCCGCGGTCCTGCAGGTTCAGCAGCGCGTACGAGGTCGTGGGCCCGCGACGGTCGGCGACGAGGCTCCCGGTCGGCCTCGTGCGGAGGTCGCCGTGCCACGGCTCGTACCGGTCGAAGACGTGGTGCAGCAGCCCGGTCCCCCGCGTCTCCGTCATGAACTCGGTGCGGAAGCCGATGAGCCCGCGGGCCGGGACGAGGTACTCCATGCGGACCCAGCCGGTGCCGTGGTTGACCATGTTCTCGAGGCGGCCCTTGCGCAGCGCGAGCATCTGCGTCACGACGCCCATGAAGTCCTCGGGCACGTCGATCGTGAGCCGCTCGACGGGCTCGCAGAGCTTCCCGTTCACCGTGCGCGTGACGACCTGCGGCTTGCCGACGGTCAGCTCGAAGCCCTCGCGGCGCATCATCTCGACGAGCACCGCGAGCTGGAGCTCGCCCCTTCCCTGCACCTCCCACGCGTCGGGACGCTCGGTCTCGAGCACCCGGATCGAGACGTTGCCGACGAGCTCGGCGTCGAGACGGTTCTTCACGAGCCGCGCGGTGAGCTTCTTGCCGTCCTGGCCCGCGAGCGGAGACGTGTTGATGCCGATCGTCATCGACAGGCTCGGGTCGTCGAAGTGGCTCACCGGCAGCGGGCGAGGGTCTTCGGGGTCCGACAGCGTCTCGCCGATCGTGACCTCCGCAAGCCCCGCGATGGCGATGATCTCGCCGGGCCCGACCTCCGTCGCGTCGACGCGGTCCAGCGCCTCGGTCACGTACAGCTCGGTGATCTTCACGTTCTCGATCGTGTCGTCGGCGCGGCACCACGCGACCTGCTCGCCGCGCCTGAGCGTCCCGTGGAAGATCCGGCACAGCGCGAGCCGTCCGACGTAAGGGGACGCGTCGAGGTTCGTGACCAGCGCCTGCAACGGGTGGCCCTCTTCGTAGACGGGGGCCGGGATGCGCTCGAGCAACAGCTCGAACAGCGGCTTCAAGTCGCTCCCCTCCTGCTCCGGGTCCATCGAAGCCCAGCCCGCCTTCGCGTTGCAGTAGACGATCGGGAAGTCGATCTGCTCCTCGTCTGCGTCGAGGTCGAGGAACAGCTCGTACACCTCGTTGACGACGTCGGAGATGCGGGCGTCGGGACGGTCGACCTTGTTGACGACCAGGATCACCGGGAGCCGGCCCTCCAACGCCTTGCGGAGCACGAAGCGCGTCTGCGGCAGGGGGCCCTCGCTCGCGTCGACGAGCAGCAGCACGCCGTCGACCATCGTGAGTCCCCGTTCGACCTCGCCGCCGAAGTCCGCGTGGCCGGGCGTGTCGACGATGTTGATCTTCACGTCGCCGTAGCGGACCGCCGTGTTCTTGGCGAGGATCGTGATGCCCTTCTCGCGCTCGAGGTCCATCGAGTCCATCACGCGGTCGGCCACGTCCTGGTTCGTGCGGAACGCGCCCGACTGCCAGAGCATGGCGTCGACGAGCGTCGTCTTGCCGTGGTCGACGTGGGCGACGATCGCGATGTTGCGCATGTCGTCTCTAGTGGGCATGAGAGTCAGTCTAGGGGTACGTAGAGTGCCCGGTTCGGCCTAACGAAAGCGAGACAAGGTGAGCGACGACGAACGGATGGACGTACCGAAGGTCTTGGAGCTGCTCGACAAGGCGATCCCGCTGCAGATGCGGTCGGCGCTTCAGCTCGCGTGGGTCGCCGGCAGCGCGGTCGGCGTGGAGTTCCAGTCGATCGCGGTGAAGTTCGAGGAGTTCTCGCAGGCCGAGCTCCACGACACCCGCCGGCTGAGGGAGAAGATGTCGGCGCTCGGGGGCACTCCACCGACGGAGGTGGCGCCGCTGGAGGCGATCCCTTCGTCGGTGCAGGGGGTCGAGCGGCTGATCGAGCTGGAGAACGAGACCCTGGACGCGCTGCACGCGATCATCCCGGCGACGGGCCAAGAAGCGCGCTCGGAGGCCCTGGAGCACCTGCTCGAGCACCTGATCATGCGAAAGCAGCACCAGATCGACTTCCTACTGAGGGTGGCCCGGGCGGGCTGAGCCCCAAGCAAGTCCGGCCCTCACCTTGGCAAGGTGAGGGCCGGAGAGATCTCTCGCTGCGGCTACTGCCCCTCTTCGATGCGCTCGCTACAGGTGACGGCCGCGCGCGCTCCGGAGCCGGCGGGTTCGCTGAGCTTCACCGGAATCCCCATTTGCCCCACGCCGTCCTGCCACTGCATCACTGTGACGCTGCCCTCACCAAGGAGACGGCCGTCACGTGTCACGCGAGCCGTGCAATCCCAGTAGCTGTCGAACGC
>DASQEJ010000083.1:0-4740 GCA_035633715.1 Actinomycetota bacterium
TGCAGGCCTCGGGCAGCTCGGGCGGCGGCAGCTGGATGCTCTTCAGCCACGCCATCACGTCCTGGATCATCTGCTCGGTCATCGGGCCGCCGAACTCGACGCCCCACGCCGGCATCGGCGTGCCCGGACGCCCGCGCTCGATCGTGAACTTCACGATCTCCTCGTCCCAACGGTGGAAGACCGTGTTCAGAGGAGGCGCCCGCCACGTGAGCTCTTCGCCGGTGTCGGGGTCGGTCCTCGTCGCGAGCCCGCCGCCGGCCTCCGGGCCGTGACACAGCGCGCAGTTCATCCCGAGCGAGATCGATCTCTCGAGCTCCTTGTACTCGGACGCAGGGGCGTCTTCGGGAAGAAGCGGGGGCTGAGCGAAGATGAGCTCGCCGCGGTGCAGCGACTCCTCGTCGAAGCGCTCTTGGAACGACTCCTGCCGGCTCGCCTCGGGCAGCCAGTAGGCCGGGACGAAGATCGCCAGCGCGACAGTCGCCATCACGCCGCCGGCGAGGATGCGGTCGAGCCGCGGGCCCTCGAGCTGCTCGTCGGGCTGTCCCGGGCGAAGCGCCTGCGGGATCCCGATCTGAGGACGGGGGCCCTGGCCCGGCCGCCCGCTGCGCGCGAGGAAGATCGCCCACATCAGAGCGGCGGGCACGATGACCACTACCGCGAGGGTGAGTATTTCGCTCGATGACACTAGGCCGCCCCTGCCTTCCTAGACACCAGTCGCCTACGCCTTAGACCGGGACGCAGTATGCGCCGGTCGGTTCCGCGAACCTCTCCCACGTCGACGTGCCACGCGGGGGTCCCGTCTGGATGCTGCCCGTGTCGACCATGACGGCGGTGCCCTCGACCGTCACCGGGAACCGGTCCAGGCCGCGGGGGGCCGGGCCGGCGAAGAACTCGCCGGTGAGCTGGTACTTGGAGCCGTGACACGGGCACTCGAACAGCATCGACGTCTCGCAGTGGGGGACCGAGCAGCCGAGGTGCACGCACTTGCGGTACAGCGCCTGCAGCTTGGCCTCGACGGCGCCCGTCGCCGCGTAGACGGGCGAGTCGCCCGTGCCCTCGTAGTACACGAGGTAGAAGCGACCCTCGGGGATGAACAGCGGCTTGAACCCGTTCTCCGGGCCGACCTGCGACAGGATGTCGTCGTAGTTGCCGGCGTTGATCGTCGTCCCGAACCCGCCCGTCAGCTTCGGCCACAGAAACGACAGCGACCCCATCCCGAAGAAGCCGAGGAACGCGGCGAACGACGCCGTCCACGAGCGGTTGAGGAACTGGCGCCGCGAGATCGCCATCTGCTCGGCCGTGAGCGGCTTCCGCTGCTGCTTCGGAACGGTCTCGACGGTGACGTCCGGCTTGGCGTCCTGCTGCGGACGGACCGACGGCTTGGGGTCGAGGTCGGTCGACGGGGGGCCGCTCTGGCCGTGCCCGGCCTCGGCCCTCGCCTGGCGCTGACGGCGGATCGTCACGTTCAGCATGAACAGCGCGAACGCGAGGATGCTCGCCGCGACGACGATGAGGGCGATGGTTCCCGGGCTCACCTGGGATCAACTCCTTTTTGCTGGACCCACGTCTGCGTCATAGCTCGAAGAAGATGCCGCTCTCCCACGGGTAGACCCAGTTGAAGCCGGGGCCCCGGAAGAACATGCCGATCGTGGTCAGGACGGCGAAGCTGAGCATGAAGAACGAGAAGATGACGATCGCGAGCTTGCGGTCGTCGGGCCGAGTCGACGGGTTCCTGTCGATGAACGGGAACGCCATCAGGATGATGATGATGACCTGCGGGATCGTCACGCCGGCGACCTGCGGGTGGAAGTAGCGCAGGAGCTCCTGGAGGCCGAGGAAGTACCACGGCGCCTTGGACGGGTTCGGCGTCTGGTTGAAGTTCGACAGCTCACGCAGCGGGGCGTCGACGGCGATCGAGAAGAACGTCACGGCCGCGAGCACCACGAGCAGCGACACGAACTCGGCCGCCATGAGGTGGGGCCACACGTTGACGCGGTCCATCGGCCGGCGCTCGACCTTCTGGATCGCCTCGGGCTTGACGACCGCGAGGAGCCTCTGGACCCTCTCGGGGACCGCGGGGCCGCCGTTGCCGACCGCCTTCTTGCTCGCCGGTCCGCCGCCCTTGGCCGCCGCGGCGGGTCGTGCGGCCGCGGGCTTCGCCGCGGCGGGCTTGGCGGTCGCCGCAGCCGCGGGCTTGGCCTCGGCTGCGGCCGGAGCGGCCTCGCCGCCGTCACCACTGGCCGGCGCCTTGCGCGGGGCCGTGGCGGAGTCGGGCTTCGACGGGTCCTTGGCCCCCCGGGACGCGCGCACGCGTGCGGCCTTCGCGCGGGCCTGGGCGACCGCCGGCGAGGAGCCCTTTGCGGTCTCCTCGGCCAGTACCTGCTCGTATACCTCGTCGGGTGTCGGCATCGCGGGTCCTCCCCCCTACATGGGGCCGGAGATACCTCCGTCCTTACGCACTCGCCAGAAGTGGATGGAGATGAAGATCACGATCACGAACGGGAGCAACAAGACGTGCAGGGTGTACCAGCGCAGCAGCGTCTCGGCCCCGATCACGGGGCCGCCTAACAAGGCGAATTGGACCTGATCGCCCACCACCGGCGTGTTCTTCATCATCTCGGTGCCGACCGTGACGGCCCAGACGGCGAGCTGGTCCCACGGGAGGAGGTAGCCGGTGAACGCCAGGAGCAGGGTCAGGAGCAGCAGGATCACGCCGACGATCCAGTTGAACTCACGCGGCGGCTTGTAGGCGCCGGTGTAGAAGACCCGGGCCATGTGGAGGAACACGCTGATCGTCATCAGGTGGGCCCCCCACCGGTGCAGGTTGCGCACCAGGAGCCCGAACGAGACCTGCGTGTGGATGCGCTGCATGTCCGAGTACACGACCTCGACCGACGGCCGGTAGAAGAACATCAGGTAGATGCCGGTGATCGTCAGCAGGATGAACAGGAAGAACGAGAGGCCGCCGAGGCACAGCGTGTAGGAGAGCTTGATGCCGTGGCGCTTCACCTTCACGGGGTGGAGGTGGTACAGCAGCGAGTTCATGACGACGTAGGCGCGGTTCCGCGGCGAGTCCGCGTAGCCGCGGCGGAAGATCGAGCCGGGGCGGAAGATGGCGCGCCACACCTGGCTGCCGTGGAGCATGTCCATGACCGCCGACATCCGCTGCCGCGGGTTGAACCGGCCTTCCGCCTTCGCCACTACGTTCGCCTTTCTTTCTTGGATCGCTCGCCTAGGCGACCGATGCCATCTCTTACGAGGCTCGTTGGGACTGCGACACCGTACCGAGTGACCGGGCGCCGCGGGTCTTCTTCTTGCCGCCTTGCACCTCGCTCTGGACGATCGCCCCGGTGGGGCAGCGCTCGACGCAGAGGTTGCAGCGGGTGCAGGCGTTGTCGTCGATGATGAACAGGATGTCGTTGCCGGTCATCTGCCGGGCGAGCTCGACGTTGCCGGACTCCTCGACGGCGGTCGGGTCCACCATGAAGATGCAGTACCAGGGGCAGATGTCGACGCAGCCCTCGCAGAGGATGCACTGCTCGGGGATGAAGTCGATGAAGCGCTTCGGCTTGACCGCGCCCTTCAGCCAGTCCTGGTCGACCATCTCCATCTCGTAGTCCGTACGGAAGATGGGCTTCTCGATGATCTCCATCTTCTTCGGCTCGGGCGTCGTCGGCATGTCCTACTTCCCCGGCATGTAGCCCTTGACGGGGTCCGAAGGCCCCTTGGCGCCCGTCCTCTTCTGCTTCGACTTCTGCCAGAAGTAGGCGCCGGCGAGGAACGCGATCAGAAACGCGTTCTGGACGGTGTTGGCGACGATGTCCCGGACGATCGCGACCTGCTTCGCGTTCAGCCCCTCGGGGTTGACGCCCGGGAGGTTGCCCGTGAACTCGATGATCTCGGCCACGTACTGGTCGAACTTGTAGATGATGTACGACGGCGCCTGGCCCAATAGAAGCGTCGCTAGGGTGAACAGGACGAGACCCAGGACGATGGCTCGGGTCCAGGTCATGGGCGCGTCGGTGACTTTGTAGATGCGTTCCCGCATGGCCATTAGGGCGTCATCTTAACGGCGCGGCCCCCGCCCGGGGCCACATGTCCGAAAGTGAATTTTGGCTGGTCGCACGCCGGAAAATCAGCGGCCGTTCGGGCCTTGCAGGTCCTCGATACGGCGCTCCAGACGGCGCTGCCGCGACGCTATCGAGAGCAGGTACGCGCCCAGCGCGACCCACACGGCCGCGAACGCTACGAACAGCCAGGCGACGTCGCTCACGTCTTCGCCGCGGCCGGCACCCGCGGGGGCGCGACCTCGGCCCTCGCCCGCGCGAGCTCCAGGGCGTCGACCTCGGACTCGAGCCGGCCCAGGCGGACCCGCGTCGCGAGCAGCCACGCGAAGAGCAGCGTGAACGCCACGAGCGAGACGAAGAACGCCGTCATCTCGGGACCGCCGAGCCCCGAGGCCTCGGCCGGGTTGGCGGGAGTCGGGCCGCTCGGGTGGAGCGTCCGCCACCACCGGACGGAGAAGTGGACGATCGGCACGTTGACGAAGCCGACGATCCCGACGACGGCGGCGAGCCGGCCGGTCCGCCCCGGCTCCGTCGACAGCGCCCGGAGGAACAGGTACCCGACGTAGGTCAGCCACAGCACGAGGGCCGAGGTGAGCCGGGCGTCCCACTGCCACCACGTCCCCCACACCGGCCGGGCCCAGATCGGGCCGGTGACGAGGACGAGCGTGCAGAA
>DASQEJ010000084.1:0-5804 GCA_035633715.1 Actinomycetota bacterium
GGCGCCGGAGAACCCGGGGGTGCGCTTCGAGATGTAGTCGAAGTCGACCGAGCTCGCGATGGGCTTGCCCCCGGCGTGCAGCATGAGGATCGCCTTGCGGCCGTCGTGGTCCGGCTGGTCGACCGTGATGTGACGGTCGAAACGTCCGGGACGGAGCAGCGCCGGGTCGAGGATGTCGGGACGGTTCGTCGCGCCGATGACCACGATGCCGGCCGCGACGTCGAAGCCGTCCATCTCGCCGAGCCTCTGGTTCAGCGTCTGCTCGCGCTCGTCGCTGCCGCCGCCGCCCGAGCCACCCGCGCCTCGCGTGCGGCCGGCGGCGTCGAGCTCGTCGATGAAGACGATGGCCGGGGCGACCGCGCGCACGCGGGCGAACAGGTCTCGCACACGGGCGGCGCCGACGCCGACGAGCGACTCGACGAACTCGGCTCCGGCGACGGAGAAGAACGGCACGCCGGCCTCACCGGCGGTCGCTCGCGCGATCAGCGTCTTGCCACAACCCGGAGGGCCGAACAGCAGCACGCCCTTCGGCGGCACGGCGCCGATGTCCTCGTAACGGTCGGGGTTCTTCAGGTAGTCGACGACCTCGGAGAGCTCGAGGACCGCTTCCTCGGCGCCACCGACGTCTTTGTAGGTGACCATCCCGGACGCGCCCTTCTTGGACTTGCCCTTGCCGATCGAGCCGAACTGCATGACGTCGCCGATGCCCGAGCCGCCCCCGCGTCCCGCGGTGAACAGCAGGCCGAAGAACGCCGCGAGGATCAACAACGGCAGCAGGAACTGAGACACGACCCTGACGACGGCCTTGGCCGTCTGGGGGTCGACCGAGACGCTCGCGCCGGCCGCCGTCAGCGACTCGACGAGAGGGCCGAAGGCGGCGCCGTTCTGCGGGAGCTGGACCCAGAAGGAGCCTTCGCCGTCGGGGGCCTTGGACTCCGGCTCGGGGTTCGCGGGAGGCGCCGGCTTCTTCGCCTGCTGGTTCCCGCCGGCCTGGGCTCCCTCTCCCTCGGCGTCGTCGCCCTGGTTCGCCGGCTGAGTCCCGGCGCCGCCGTCACCCTGGGCGTCGTCACCCTGGGCGTCGTCGCCCTGGGCGTCGTCACCCTGGGCGTTCGGGCCCTTGGGGTCGGCGGGCTTCTTGGGCTCTTCCTCGTAGCCGGGGAGCGCCTTGGCCTCGAACGTCCCGACGAGCTGAGCGTCCTCGTCGCGGAACTGCGCGGTCGAGATGCGGTTCTCCTTCGCGAGCGCGTCGAGCTCGTCGAACGTCAGCTCGTCGCCGGGAGACTGCGGCTCGAGGTACGTCTGCGCCCAGCCGAAGGCGCCGAAGAGAAGGATCAGGATCAGGCCGAGGACGATCGTCGATCGCCGGCCCCCGGTCTTCTTGCCCGCCTGCCGCTTCCTGCGCCGCCGGACCCGGTACTGCTTGAACTCCCGCGCGAACTTGCGGCGCCACGCGGCAAAACCCCCCTGTGCCTCACTGCTCACTGTCGACGGGCCTCCTTCGAGTGCTTCGAGGTCGCTACCTGCGGACGTGCTGGACTCGCACCTTCTCGCGGGCGAGGGTCAGACAGCCGAACGCGGCCGACATCGTCATCGCACCGATCATGAAGATTGCTTCTGGTGGTACGCCGTCGGAGTCCTTCGAGTAACTCGACATCGCGTACTCAGCCTCTTTCCCGCCCGCAGATTCCTGCGCAGCCGCCGCGGCGTGCTGTTGCTGAGCGTACACGTAGGCCAGTTGCGGCTGCTGCTGTTCCTGGTGCGCCATCGCGCCCTGGGCCTGGGCCTGGGCCTGGCTCTGGGGGTTCGGCTGCGGGTTCGGGTTGGGGTTCGGGACCGGCGGGATCTCCGGCACCGCGGGCGGCGGCGGGACGAACGGGACGATCGGCAGCGCGAGGAACGGCTCGGGGATCGGGTCCCTGGGGTCCGGCGTCGACGGGACCTTGCAGAGCACGGAAACCGGGGATTCTTCCTTGACCTTGCCGTCGACCGTCACTCCGACGTCGAACGTGAACCGCTTGCGCGCGTGCAGCTCGGGGCACGCCAGCGTCAGCTCGAACCCCATCTGCGCGGGGTCGCCGATGTCGGGCACGCACTCACCGTCGCCGGGGCCCTCCTCGATGACCTCGGAGTCGACCGGCAGGTCCCAGCACACCTTCGGCAAGTCGATCTGGGACTCGAGCATGTTGATGATCGCGGGGGCCATCGCCGCCGCGTACCGCACGCGCAGCGGGCTGATCTTGCAGACGACCGGCTCGCCCGCGGGGATGTCGACGTCGCCGTCACCGTTGCAGTCGACGCCCTCCTCCGGGGCAAGAGCGCGCGAGTCTTCCGCAATCCTCGTCAGGCCCTCGCTGGGCGGCGGCTTGTCCTGGACCGGGTTGCCGGTGCTCGTGAACCCGTCCTCGATGGCGATACCCACCTGCTTCGCCTGCACCGACAAGAGCGCGTCCCGGACCTCATCGTAGGTCGGGTTCGGAGGACCCTCGGAGATCGCCTCGTCGGTCGTGTGGATGATGATGCGCGTGGCGTCGGCGCGGAAGGTGGCGTTCTGGCCCGGCGGGACGAGGACGTTCACGCCCCCGCGGCTCTCGCCGCGGGCCACCTGGTACAGCGCCTCCAGCTGGGTCTCCTCGCCGCCGCCGGATGCGATCAGGCTCTCGAGGGCTTCCTCCACGGCGCCACAGTCGCCCGTGATGTCGAGGACACGGCGGTAGGCGGGGGGCATGTCGTAGCTCCGGTACTCGCCGATGCCGAAGTTCACGTTGTGGCCCCGGTTCGTGAGCGTCGTCACGATCTCGTTCATGGCGCGCGCGGTCCCGTCGATCGCGTCTTGCATGCTTCCGGAGACGTCGATCAAGAAGAAGACGTCGAGCGGCTGGCCCTCCGTCGGGAGGTCGAAGTCGAAGCGCACGGTCTTGCGCTCGCCGGGCATGAGCGTCAGGTCCACGTTCGCGGGCTGGAGCGCGGGCTCGCCCGGCGGCTTCGACTCGACGCACGGCACCTCGAAGTCGCTCTGCGTGCTCGCGCAGCCGGGCACGAGCAGCCCGGCCTTCTCGGCCTCCTTGCACAAGTCGAACGACCGGTGGCTCGGCCCGCTGAAGACCTTGCGCTCGATCGTCGTCTCGCTGCGCCCCCACAGCTCGCTCCCCGCCCCGTCCGTGAGATGGAGGTCGAGGATCGGGCGATGGTCGGTCGGCGTCAGGTTCAGCGGCTTGGCGCGCCCGCTGATCGTGACCCAGACGCCGGTGCTAGTCGCGAAGACCTCCTGCACCGGCGACATCGCGACCACGGACTGAGCGACGCCGGGGATGAAGTCGTCGGCGAACACGCGGCCGCCGTCGGACGACCTGTACACGCGGGCGGCGTTCGAGGTGGTCGCGACGACGCGCGCGGGCTGGCTTCCGACGTGCCACACGTCGACGTCGGACGTCGGCGCGGGGCGCGGCGGGTCCGTCGGGACGGGCATGGCCTGGCCGGCGCGCGAGAAACCCTTGTCGCCGTACAGCCACACGTCGTCGCCGTCACGGGGGTCGACCTCGATGCCGTCCCAGGGATCGCCGGCGTAGGGTGGGGTCGTGGGGCTCCACGTGCTGCCGCCGTCGACGCTCTCGTAGAGGACCTGGGCGACGCCCTTCACGCCCTCGAGCTCGTCGGGGAGGCCGTCGGGCAGCGCCGAGCGCTGGATGCCGGTCGTGTCGGTCAGAAGGTAGACCTTGCCGGGGTTGCTCGCCGCCGTCGCGATCTGCTCGGGCCTGCCGATCGCGGCTTCGAGCCCCCGCTCGCTCGGCTCGAACGTCCGGCCCCCGTCGGAGCTCTCCAGGACGCGCGGACGGGACACCGGGCTCAGCTGGTCGACGGTTAGGAAGACCTTCCCGACCGCCAGCGGCGACTCGGAGACGTGGACCTGCTCGATCGAGGACTCCGCCGACGTGGCGGTCGTGCCGGGGTCCGGGAGCTGGTTCAGGCGCCACGTCTCGCTCCAGCTGCACCCCCGATCGGTCGAGCGCATCAGGACGAGGCCGTTCGTCGCGAACATCAGCGTGGTGGTCTGCGAGATCGACCAGGACTTGATCGCCTGCGACCCGTCGGGGAAGGGCACGTCGATGCTCTCCCAGCCGCCCCGCTCGGACCCGCAGAGAGCCGCCCCGGAGGGCCCCTCCTCGCTGAGGCCTGCGATGCCCTGCTGGGCCACGGCGAAGGGCGCGAAGACCGTCCCGACGACGATCAAGGCCAGCGTGAGCCTCAGGGCGCGGGCGTACCAGGGCGTGCGGGACCTAGTCGCAATCATGCGCTCGTACACTCACAGACCCTCGTCGTGCGGCTCCGCTGGCGGGCGGAATGGCGGTCCCCCTGGCTCCACCGGGGGCGGACAGACGGCTTCTTCACTTCTGGCGACCCATCCGAAGGAGTAGGTTCGTTGTCGGTGGCGGCGGTCCTGTTTGCGGCCGGACGAGGCCAACGGCTTCGCCCGCTGACGGACGAGGTGGCCAAACCCGCGCTGCCGCTGATGGACGTCCCCCTGGCCGCGTTCGGCCTGCTGCGCCTGTTCGAGAGTGCCCCTGCCGTCGTGCTGAACTTACGCCACCTACCCCCGTCGGTAACGTCCGCCGTCGCCCCGTACGTCCCCCCTGACCGTCGCCTCGACACGCTCTACGAGACCCCCGAAGCGTACGGGACCGCGGGGACGCTCGTCGCCCTGCGGGACCGGCTCGGGCCGAGGGTCCTGACGTGGAACGCGGACCTGCTGACGGACCTCGCCGCGGGGGACCTGCTGGCGGCGCACGAGGCGTCCGGGGCGCCGGCCACGATCGCCGTCGCGGAGGTGGGGTCGGGCGCGGACTTCGTGGTCGACGGGGGCCGGGCGGTCGGCTTCGTCGACCGGCGGGTGGACCCGGGGTTGGCGGGTGTGGTGTTCATCGGGGCGGCGGTGTTCGAGAGGGCGGCGCTGGACGCGCTCCCGTCGACGAGGCCGCTGGGGCTGGGCGAGACGTTGCTGGCGTCGCTCGCTCGAGCCGGGGAGCTCGGCATCCACCGTCACCGAGGGTACTGGCGCGACGTGGGTTCGCCGGCGAGCTATCTAGCCGCGTCGCTGGACCTTCTGGCGGGGCGGGGGCCCGAGCCGCCGGGCGGCCCGTGGCCGGGCGAGGTGGTCGAGGTCGAGGGGGGCCGGGCCTACGTGGGGCCGGGGGCCGCCGTGTCGGGCGCGCTGGGGCCGGGATCGATCCTGCTGGCGGGCGCGACGGTGGAGGCCGGGGCGAGCGTCGAGCGGTCGATCGTGTGGCGGGGTGAGGTGGCGCCGGCGGGCACTGTGGCAGAGGATTGCATCTGGTTCGGGGGCCGGGCGATCCCGCTCTAGCGGGAGCCCGGCGAGGCGAAGGGGGCGTGATGCGGCGATCTGCCGGCGAGGCGCTAGTGCGGTTCGTGCTCTTCTGCGGGGCGTTCGGGCTCGTCCGGTGGGCGACGGTGACCTACGGGTCGTGGCGCGAGGAGTTCTCGTCGTCGTTCGAGATCAGGCTCGACGTCTGGCTGGGGTGGATAGCGCTACTGGTCGCCGCAGGCCTGGTGATCGGGGTTGCGTGCCTGCCCGGCCGGCCCGTGCGCTACCGCATCCACGTGCCGCTCGTGATCACGCTTCCGGCGCTGGTCCCGCTGGCCCACTACGCGTTCGTGATGGAGGCGCTCCGACGCGAATGGTCGGACCTGCCGTGGATCCTGGACCACCTGATGTTCTACACGGACACCGGGCCGCAGTACGCGTTCGCGTTGATCGCAGGGTTCGGGCTAGCAGCGGGGTTCCGGGACCG
>DASQEJ010000085.1:0-2203 GCA_035633715.1 Actinomycetota bacterium
GGCCCCCGCATCCCGCCGTCCCTCCGGCTCGGGCCACGACGCGGTCATGACCGATCCGGCCCCCGGGCGGAGCTTCGACCACAGCTCCTCGGTGATGAACGGCATGACCGGGTGCAGCAGACGCAGGACGCGGTCGAGGCAGTGCACGAGCACGCCTCCCGCGGCCCCCGCCCCGCCGTCGCGGAGCCGGGGCTTCGCCAGTTCGACGTACCAATCGCACAGCTCGCTCCACACGAACGAGTGCAGCGCGTGCAGCGCCTCCGAGAAGTTGAAGACGTCGAGCTCGCGGCTCGCGGTCTCGATCGTGTCGTCGAGGCGCGAGAGGATCCAACGGTCCTCGACGAGGAGGTCGCTCCCGTCGAGCTCCGGCCGTTCGTCGCCCAGCGACATCAGCACGAAGCGGGACGCGTTCCAGAGCTTGTTGGCGAAGTTGCGCGCGCCTTCGATCCGCTCCTCGGACGAGTTCGAGTCGTTGCCGGGAACCGTGATGAACGCGATCGAGAACCGCAGCGCGTCCGCGCCGTAGCGATGGATCATCTCGAGCGGGTCGACGACGTTGCCGAGGGACTTGGACATCTTCTTGCCCTCGCCGTCGCGGACGATCCCGTGGATGAACACGTCGGAGAACGGGACCTCGCCCATGAAGTACATCCCCGACATGATCATGCGGGCGACCCAGAGGTAGATGATCTCGTACGCCGTCACCATCGTCGTCGTCGGGTAGAACGACGCGAGGTCCGGCGTCTCGTCCGGCGAGCCCAAAGTCGAGAACGGCCACAGCTGCGACGAGAACCACGTATCGAGCACGTCGGGGTCCTGCCTGAGGCTCGACGACCCGCACTCGCACTCGGTCGGGTCCTCGAGCGCGGCGATCGTCCGGTTGCAGTCGTCGCAGTACCAGACCGGGATGCGGTGCCCCCACCACAGCTGCCGCGAGATGCACCAGTCGCGGAGGTTCTCCATCCAGTGCAGGTACGCCTTCGCGAAGCGGGGCGGGTGGAACCTGACGCGGCCGTCCTTCGCCGCCTCGATCGCCGGCTCGGCGAGCGGCCTCATCTTCACGAACCACTGCTCGGAGAGCCACGGCTCGATGACCGTGTGGCATCTGTAGCAGTGCCCCACCGCGTGCACGTAGGGCCGCTCGGTCTTCTCGATCAACCCGAGCTCTTTCAGCGCGGCGTACACCGCGGGGCGGGCGTCCTCCCGGCTCATGCCGGCGAACCGGCCGCCGTTCTCGTTGACGTGTGCGGTCTCCGTGAAGACGTTGATCTTCTCGGTCCCGGCGCGCTCCGACATCTCGAAGTCGACCGGGTCGTGCGCAGGCGTGCCCTTGACCGCGCCGGTGCCGAACTCGGGGTCGACGGCCTCGTCCGCGACGATCGGAAGCTCACGGTCCGGGAAGAACGGGTGCCGGACGGTCTTGCCGACCAGAGCGGAGTACCGCTCGTCGTCCGGATGCACGAACACGCCGGTGTCGCCGAGCATCGTCTCGATCCGCGTGGTGGCGACCGAGATCGAGCCGGAACCGTCGCTCAGCTCGTACCGGAACGTGACGAGCTCGCCGGCGACGTCTTCGTGCTCGACCTCGATGTCGGACAGCGCGGTGGTGCAGCGGGGGCACCAGTTGATGACGCGCAACCCCCGGTAGACGAGACCGTCGTCGAACCACCTGACGAACACCGTCCGCACCGCACGGGAGAGGCCCTCGTCCATCGTGAACCGTTCGCGCTCCCAGTCGCACGACTCGCCGAGCTCGCGCATCTGCCGCGTGATCCGCCCGCCGTACTCGTGCTTCCACTCCCACACCTTCTCGACGAACGCCTCGCGGCCGAGGTCGTGACGGTCGACGCCGTCCTTGCGCAGGTCGCGCTCGACGACGTTCTGCGTCGCGATCCCCGCGTGGTCCGTCCCGGGCACCCACAGGGCCTCGAACCCCTGCATTCGCGCGCGCCGGATCAACGCGTCCTGGAGGGAGTGGTTGAGCGCGTGACCCATGTGGAGCGCCCCGGTGACGTTCGGAGGCGGCAACACGATCACGTACGGCTTCTTGTCGCTCGCGGGATCGGCGCGGAACGCGCCGCTGCGCTCCCACTCCTCGTACCAGCGCTTCTCGATGTCCTCCGGCTGGTACGCCTTCGGCAGCTCGGTCATTCCACTCCGATCACGAACTTCTGGACGATGGTCTCGCCCTCCATCTTCGCGG
>DASQEJ010000086.1:0-4275 GCA_035633715.1 Actinomycetota bacterium
AGCCCCCGCAGGGGCTCCTTTTTCGATTGTGGTCTCGGCGACGGTGAGCCTCGGATGTGGGGATCGTCTACCCGTTCCTGTCACTCCCTCCGACTACCTTGTTGCACGCAGTCACACTAGAAGGAGGAACGGGCATGAACCTGTGCATCGCCATCATCAATGGGACCCCGTACAGGGTGGCCGAGGACGTGCAGACCGTAGGAAGCCGGATTCGGCGCACGTTCGAGGCGGACACCGAAGTGCAGCTTCCGATCGAGACGCCGGAGGGGACGAGCGCGAGTTTGCACTTGCTCCCGAGGAGTGTTGGAACCTTCGCCGTCTACGAGGTCGCGGAACGGTAGCCTCAGCCCTCCAGGGCCAGCGCGGCCGGGTGCTCCAGCAGCTTCGCTACGTCCAGCACGAACTTCGCCGCCGTCATGCCGTCGAGGATCCTGTGGTCGAACGTTATCGACAGGTTCATCATCCGGCGGATCACTATCTGGCCGTCGCGCACGACCGGGCGCTCCTGGGCCCGGTGCACGCCCAGGATCCCCGACTGCGGGTGGAACACGATCGGCGTCGCCATGAGGCCTCCGAACGGGCCCGGGCTCGAGATCGTGAACGTCCCGCCCTTCAGGTCCTCCGAACGGAGCGTCCCCTCGCGCGCACCACGCGCCAGACGGTCTACGTCCTCGGCCACCTCGCGCAGACGCTTGCGGTCCGCGTCCCGACCCACAGGGACGACGAGGCCGGCGGGTGTGTCCACCGCGATCCCGACGTCGTAGCGATCGTGGAGCACGATCTCGCCCGCGTCCTCGTCCAGCGACGCGTTCAGCGCGGGGTACGCCTTCAGCCCCGCCACCACGGCCTTCACGATGAACGGCATGTAGGTGAGCCGGAGCTTGTCGGGGTTGCGCTCGTTCACGAGCTTGCGCGTCGCGTCGAGCTCGGTGACGTCGCACTCCTCTACGTGCGTCACCGGCGGCACGATCCGGTGCGCGGCCGACATGCGTTCGCCGATCAGTCGCCGGACACCGCGGTACGGCTCGCGCCGTCCGCCTTCGATCCGAACGGGCGCGGGCTCGCGAGCGGCGGGCGTCCGCGTCCCCGCGGCGGCCTCGACGTCCTCACGCAGTACCCGGCCCCCCGGCCCGGACCCCCGAACGCCCGTGATGTCGACGCCGAGGTCCCGGGCGAGCTTTCGCACCGGGGGCATCGCCTTCACCGAGCCGTTCGACGACCCTGCCTCTGCGACAGGGGCAGGCGTCGCCTCGACGGGCGGCGGTGGCGGGGGCGGAGGAGCGGGGGCCGCGCCGTCGCCGGCGCTCTCGCCGATCGTGATCAGCACGGTCCCCACCGGCACGACCTCGCCGGCCTTCACGTGGATGCGCGACACGACGCCCTCGTAGGGCGAAGGGATCTCGGCCGTCGCCTTGTCGGTGATCAGCTCGACGAGCGGGTCGTCCTCGCCCACGACGTCACCCTCGGAGACGAGCCAGCGATCGACCTCGGCCTCGGTCACGCCCTCGCCGAGGTCGGGCAGCTTGAAGTCGGGCACTAGAAGTCGAGCACCTTGTTGGCGCCGTGGACGATCCGGTCTACCGACGGCAGGTAGTCGTCCTCGTTGGCGAACTGCGGGAACGGCACGTCGTATCCGGTGACGCGGCCCACGGGCGCTTCGAGGTCGAGCATCGCGCGCTCGTGGATGAGGCTCGACACCTCGGCCCCGATGCCGTTCATGCGAGGCGCCTCGTGCACGACGAGAGCGCGGCCGCACTCGGACGCGGCCTTCACGATCGCGTCGACGTCGAGCGGGTACAGCGAGCGCAGGTCGACCACGCGTGCGCTGACCCCACGATCCTGCTCGAGCCGCGCGGCCGCCTCCAACGAGAGCGGCACCGTCGCGCCGTACGTGACGATCGCGAGGTCGCTGCCGTCGCGGGCGACGCGCGCCTTCGTCAGGTGCTCGTTGTAGACGCCGTTGCCGCCCGTGATCGGGAACGGCGGCGAGTCCGGGATCTCCTCGCGCCCGGCGCGGTAGATGCGCTTGGGCTCCATGAAGATCACGGGGTCCGGGTCCTGGATGGCGGCGAGCATCATCGTGCGGGCGTCGGTCGGCGTCGTCGGACACACGACCTTCAGACCGGGAACGTGGGTGAACAGGCCTTCGGGCGAGTCCGAGTGCAGCTCGGGCGCACGCACGCCACCGCCGTACGGGATGCGGATGACGAGAGATGCGGGGACCTCGCCTTTCGTCCTCCACGCGAGCCGGGCCGCGTGCACGACGAGAGCGCGGCCGCACTCGGACGCGGCCTTCACGATCGCGTCGACGTCCAGCGGGTACAGCGAGCGCAGGTCGATCACCCGTGCGCTGATCCCACGATCCTGCTCGAGCCGCGCGGCCGCCTCCATCGAGAGCGGCACCGTCGCGCCGTACGTGATGATCGCGAGGTCGCTGCCGTCGCGGGCGACTCGCGCCTTCGTCAGGTGCTCGTTGTAGACGCCGTTGCCGCCGGTGATCGGGAACGGCGGCGAGTCCGGGATCTCCTCGCGCCCGGCGCGGTAGATGCGCTTGGGCTCCATGAAGATCACGGGGTCCGGGTCCTGGATGGCGGCGAGCATCATCGTGCGGGCGTCGGTCGGTGTCGTCGGACACACGACCTTCAGACCGGGAACGTGGGTGAACAGGCCTTCGGGCGAGTCCGAGTGCAGCTCGGGCGCACGCACGCCACCGCCGTACGGGATGCGGATGACGAGAGATGCGGGGACTTCCCCTTTCGTCCTCCACGCCAGCCGGGCCGCGTGCACGACGATCTGCTCGAAGCCCGGGTACACGAACACGTCGAACTGGATCTCGACGATCGGCAGCAGCCCGGACATCGCCATCCCGATCGCGGACCCGACGATCCCGGCCTCCGCGAGCGGGGTGTCGACGACGCGGTCCTCCCCGAACCTCTCGAGCAGCCCCGACGTCACGCGGAAGACGCCGCCGGTCTGAGCGACGTCCTCGCCGAGCACGACCACACGGTCGTCGGCCTCCATCGCTTCGCCGAGCGCGCGGTTGAGCGCGTCGACCATCGTCAAACCGCTCATGCGCGTTCTCCTGGCCGCTGGCCGAGGCCACCGGTCGCTTGCTCCTGGTCCGGGTTCGCAGGCGGGTCGACGTGATCGCCCGTGGAGCCCTTGGCCGAAGCGTTCAGCGGCTTGACCTCGGGTGGCCTGGCCACCGCTTCGAGCTCGTCGAGACCTTCTTGGAAGCTGTAGGGACGGCCGCTCGCGTAGACGCCCTCGAAGAGGATCTCGCGGCCCGGCAGGCTGATCGCCTCCATCTCGCGCACCCCTTCGGCGACGGTCGCCTTGGCCTCGGCCCGGATCGACTCCTCCTTCGCCGCGTCCAGGACGCCGAGCCGGTGGAGGAACTGCGACATGCGGCCGACGGGCTCGAGGTGCTTCCACTTCTCGACCTCGGACTCGTCGCGGTAGAGGCGCGGGTCGTCGGCGGTGCCGTGCGGCATGAGCCGGTAGCAGTAGGCCTCGATCAGCGTCGGGCCCCCGCCGTTTCTCGCTCGGTCGAGCGCGTCGCGCGTCGCCTTCCAGCACGCGAGCGGGTCGAAGCCGTCGACGCGCACTCCCGGCATCCCGTAAGCCGTCGCCTTCTCGGCGATCGTCGCCGTCGCGGTCTGCTTGTGGTACGGCGTCGAGATCGCCCACTGGTTGTTGACGCAGAAGAACACCGTCGGCGCCTTCAGCACGCCGGCGAAGTTCATCGCCTCGTGGAAGTCGCCCTCCGAGGTAGCGCCGTCACCGAACCACGACAGCGACGCGATGGGGTCGTGGCGGATCTTCGCCGCCCATGCGAGACCGACTGCGTGCGGGAGGTGCGTGGCGATCGGGACGCAGATGGGACCGACGCGGTGCTCGCGCGGGTTCCAGAACCCGTGCTTGCCGCCGTAGCCGCGCCACCACGCGAGGACCGTCGCGACCGACACGCCGCGCAGGATCCCGATCGCGTTCTGCCGGTACGAGGGATAGACCCAGTCGCCGTCCTCGCACGCATAGAGCGCGCCGGCCTGCGTCCCCTCCTCGCCCCAGTACAGCGCGTAGGTCCCGATGCGCCCCTGGCGCTGTAGCGCGACCGCGCGCTCGTCGAACGTGCGCAGCAGCACCAGCCACCGGAACAGCTCGACGAGGTCCTTCTCGGCCAGGCCCTCGGGAACGGGCGCGTCACCGAGCTCGCGGCCGTCGCCGATGATCCGCAGGGGTTCGGTCACGGCGTCAGTTGCTCGAGCTGGGCCC
>DASQEJ010000087.1:0-5563 GCA_035633715.1 Actinomycetota bacterium
CGCGCCCGTCGCGGTCGTAGTCCGCGAGCGAGAGCCCGCGGCCCACCTGGTCGTCCGCGGCCCCGCTGACCGCGCTCAGGTCCGCGAACCTCCCGGGGGCGGGCGGGGAACCGACGTTCGCGAACGTCGCGTTCGGCTGCGGCTCCGGACGGTCCTCCTGCGCGAGCGAGCCGCCGACGACGTACAGGTCCTCCCACCCGTCGAGGTTCAGGTCGGCGAACGCGAGGCCCCACGTGATCGACTTCTCGCGGACACGCTGGTTCGGGCGCCCGACACCGGCTCTCGCTGCGACGTCGCGGAACGTCCCGTCGCCCCGGTTGCGCAGCAGCGCGGTCGCCTCGATGTTCGACAGCGCCATGTCCAGGTCGAGGTCGCGGTCGTAGTCGCCGAGACCGATCCCCATCGTGTTCATGTGCAGCGCGGTGCCCGAAGCGACGGAGACGTCGGTGAAGCGCCAGCCGGACGAGCCCGGGCCGTCGTTGCGCCACAGGTAGTTGCCCTCGGGCCGCGGCCCCCCGTAGTCGTTGGCGAGGTAGAGGTCGACGTCACCGTCGCGGTCGTAGTCGAACCACGCGCCCTGGAACCCGGCCCCCGTCGTCGATCCCGTCGACTCGAGGAGCTCCGTCCGGTTCGTGAACGTGCCGTCACCCTCGTTGTGGAACAGAGCGTCGTCGGCGTACGTGTAGTCCGAGCTGCTTCCGCAGCGAGCCCAGTTGACGACGAAGAGGTCGAGATGGCCGTCGCCGTCGTAGTCGCCCCACGACGCGCTCGACCCCGGCCCGGGCTCCGCCACGCCCGCGGTCGTCGCGACGTCGGCAAAGTGACCCGAGCCGTCGTTGCGGAACAGCCGGTTCGGCCCGTCGTTCACGACGTAGAGGTCCTGATCCGAGTCGTTGTCGTAGTCGGCGAAGACGGCGGCGATCGCGGAGTCACCTGCGGTCTCTACGCCGCGGGCCCCCGCGTCCTCCGAGAAGCGCCCGCCGTCGTTCACCCACAGCTGCGACGGCCCGTCCTGATGCGGCAGGAACAGGTCGAGGTCGCCGTCACCCTCGACGTCGCCCCACGCCGCGCCCGCCGAATATCCGTCGCATTCGATCGTCGCGCGGTGGTCGGCGCCGAGCCCCACCTCGTCGGTGACATTCTCGAACTTCGGCGCGACGACCGGGGGCGCCGTCACGCGGAAGCGGAGCCCCGTCACGTCGACCGACGAGCGCACGGAGATGCGGAACGCGCCGCGTTCGGAGAACCACTGCGCCGGCGTGACGCGGCCCCCGATCCGGAGGGACGATCCGCCCGCGACCGACCCCGTCCACCGGTCGAACGCGACCGCGCGGTCGGGCGCGCCGTCGGGGTGCACCTCGAACGTCATCGACAGCGTGATGGCGCCGTTCGACGGGTTTTCCACCACGGCCTCGTAGCGCAGAGGCAGCCCTTGCGGCACCTCGGTCCCGCCGGGCGTCCGCCACCGAACGTCCACCTCGGCCGCCCGCGCCGGCGTGACGAGCGCGACGGTGAGCAGGCAGGCCGTCGCCGCGACGGATGCGAGACGAGCCCGGGGGGGCCGAATCGGCCCCCCCGGAAGGTCTCTAGAGCTCAACGAGGCGTCTCAGCCGGCGGGCTTGGAGACGATCTCCCCGCCACCGCCGCCTCCACCGCGGCGCGGGGTGCGGATGCGGACCCGCTTGAACCCGGACACGACCTGGTCGAGGACCTCGGCGTCCTGCGCGCGGACCTTCGACTTGCGGCCGCCGCGCAGGCGAGCGAGCAGCTCGTTGTTGTGCGGAGCCTCCTCGAGCGCGGTGATCAGCGCCGCGAGGGAGTCCACCTCTTCTTCGCTCTCGCAGTTCTCGCCGAAGAAGAAGCACTCCTCGCCGGCGCCTCCGGCGGAGCCCCCGGTGATCTCGATGAGCGACTCGCCGCGGGTCTTGTCCGGCAGCGTGATCGCGAGCTCGACGATGCGCTCCTCGGTCTCCTCGAAGTTCAGCAGCACGACCTGCATCCCGATCTGGTCACCCGGACGGGCCTTGAGCCGCCGGCGCTCGAGGTAGTCGCCGCCGTTCAACGACACGAGGACGTCGTGGATCCGGTAGAGCTCGACGTCTTCCTTCACGGTCATGTCCATGTCGACCGACGTGAACTCGATCTCCTCGAAGTCGTTGCCGAGCAGCGTGTAGAGGTTGCCGAGGATCTCGAACGCCGCGCCGAACGCGATGTCGTACTCGTCGGCGTAGAGGTTGTCGCGCGTCAGCGTGAACGGACCGGTGGTCTCGCCCTCGCCCTGGATCGTCCACGCCAGCGTGGCGCTTCCGCCCGAGTACTGGTCGAAGACCGAGTCGATGTTGTAGATGAGGTGCGAGAGAGCGAGGAACGGCAGGACCTCGGACTCGACGACCTCGGTCTTGCCGTCGCGCGACTGGTTCGTGTTGAGCGCCGTGACCGTCGACGTCACCGGGATCAGCACCGGCGCCTTCGAGAGGTCGGCGCGGATCGCGGCGAGCCGGTCCTGGTCGACGACCCCGACGAGCGGCCCGACGTTCGCGAGCTTGTAGTTGCCGAAGATCGGGTCCTCGACGATCGTGATCGTGTCGGCGTGGTTGGCGCCCAGGAACGTCTTGCCCTCGAACGAGAACGGGTGCCCGAACGCGAGGGCCTTGCCGTTGCAGACGACGGTCGTCGTGCCGATGCCGGCGGCGGTGAGGTCGCCGTAGGACAGCGCCGCGGCGAACGAGTCACCGGGCTCGAGCGGCTCGGTCGTGGGATCGATCTGGGTGGTCGAGCCCGGCTGGGCGGAGGCGCCGCGGTACGGCAGGAGCGGCATGCCCTCCTTCTGGACGAGCTCCTGGAGGTGGCTCAGCCTGCGGTCGGAGAGGCCGGAGACGCTGAACGGGGTGAGGAGCTGGCGGAAGCCGCCCTGGACCTGGCGCTCCGTCGCAGCCGTCTGGCGCGCGAGCCGCGACTGCATGCGGTGCGGGACCCGGACGGTGCGGCGCGTGTAGGTCGGCGGCGTGCCCTCCTGCTCGGAGTCGTCCTCGGGGCCGACCTCGGGGTAGTCGAGGACCTTGACCATGTCCTCCGCCGCCGTCAGGCCGCCGAGGTTGGTGGTCGAGAACGAGAGCCCCCACGCGAACGCGCCGACGAGCTTGCCGTCGACGTAGACGGGAGAACCCGACATGCCGTACCAGGAGCCCCCGGCGCGGTCGATCACGTCTCCCGAGACCTCGACGATGATCATGTCGCGGCCCGGCGCGATCCCGTTCTCGAGAACGCCGAGGATCTCGGCCTGGAACCTCTCGGGCTCGGTGCCGCGGTAGACGGTTAGGCCCTCGCCCATCATCCCTTTGCGGATGTCGGCGACCGGCATGATCTCCTGCTCCGGGCACTGTTGGACCGGAACGGCCACTGCGGCGGCCGGATACAGGAGGGAACCCAGCACTAATACAGCGATGGACGCGCCGACGGCGCGCTTGGCCCACCCACCCACAGGCGTTGAGGTCACTGTTTCCTCCTGCTCGAAAGGCCCCGCCCAGCGCTGGAGCCGCACCCGGAACAACCATACGCACCGGAAGGCCAGAAGTCACCGGTGTTGCCGTCTAAGACGGTGCACCGGGGGAAAAAGTTGCGTCACCCTCCGCCGAATATCCTCTCGGGATGCCGACCATCACTTTGATCCCCGGAGACGGGATCGGGCCCGAGGTCTCGGGGGCCACCAGGCGGGTCGTCGACGCGCTCGGCGTGGGGATCGACTGGGAGGTCCACGAGGCCGGCGCCCCCGCGATCGAACGCTACGGCTCGCCGCTCCCGCCGCACGTCCTCGACTCGATCAGGACCAACAGGATCGCGTTGAAGGGGCCCGTTACTACCCCGGTAGGAACGGGCTTCCGGTCGATCAACGTCGCGCTGCGCCAGGAGCTGGACCTGTTCGCCAGCGTCCGCCCGTGCCGCCTCTACCCCGGCGTGCCGTCGCGCTTCACCGACATCGACCTCGTCGTCGTGCGCGAGAACACCGAAGACCTCTACGAGGGGATCGAGTTCGAGTGCGGGACGAAGGAGCTCGAGAAGCTGCGCGGCTTCCTCAAGTACATGCACGGGTTCGGCACGCCGCGCGACACGGGGATCTCCGTAAAGCCGATCTCGGTCTCGGCGACGCGCGCGATCGTCGAGTTCGCCTTCGAGCTGGCGAAGAAGCACCGCCGCCGCAAGGTCACGCTCGGGCACAAGGCCAACATCATGAAGTTCTCCGACGGCGTGTGGCTCGAGACGGGGCTCAGCAGGGCGGAGGACTACCGCGACGTGGGCTTCGAGGCGATCCAGGTCGACGAGCTCGCGATGTGGCTCGTGTGGCATCCCGACGACCTCGACGTGATCGTTCTGCCGAACCTCTACGGGGACATCATCTCGGACCTGTGCGCAGGCCTGATCGGCGGCCTCGGCGTCGCGCCCGGGATGAACCTCGGCAAGGAGTACGCGGTGTTCGAGCCCACGCACGGCTCGGCCCCCGACATCGCCGGCAAGGGGCTCGCGAACCCGATCGCGATGATCCTGTCCGCGGTCCTCATGCTGCGGCACCTCGACATGTTCCCCGCCGCGCGCCGGCTGGAGGACGCCGTCGCCGCGGTGCTCGCGGCCGGGCCGCGGCCCGCGGACCTGAAGCCCGACGGGCCGCCCGCGACGACGGACCAGATCGCCGACGCGATCGTCGCCCGCATCCACGGTGGATGACGTCCGCGCCCTCTTCGAGCGCGCGGTGCGGTTCGAGCACGAGCTGCAGGATCGTTCCGCCGAGCGAACCGAGACGTTCCGGTGGGGCCGTGCGATCTTCAACGACACCTGCCACCGCGTCTACGACCTGAACGCGCTCCGGCTAGAGCAAACGGACCCGGAGCCGACGGTCGAGGGACTGGTCGAAGAGGCCGACCGGCTCCACGGCGCCGCCGGCCACGAGCACCGGCGGCTGGTCGTGGACGACGCGGAGCTCGGCGAGAGGCTCGCCCCCGGCTTCCGCGCGGCCGGCTGGGAGGTCCGGAGGTTCCTCTACATGGGGCAGCTACGGGAGCCGGACGACGCGGAGATCAGGGCCGAGGTCCGGGAGCTCGACGAGGCGACGCACTGGGAGGCGAAGCGCTGGTTCATGTCGGGGGCGCCGGAGGCGTTCGACGACCTCGTCGTGACCCAGCTGCTCGAGAGGGACCGCCTCAAGGCCGCGAACGTGGACTTCAGACGCTTCGGCGTCGAGGCCGACGGGCGGGCGGTGTCCGTGTGCGAGCTCTACTCCGACGGGGCAACGGCCCAGGTGGAAGACGTCTCGACCCAGGAGCCCTATCGCGGCCGGGGCTACGCCCGGGCGACCGTGCTGACGGCCGCCCGGACCGGCAGAGACCTGGGTTGCGACTTCGTGTTCCTCGTCGCCGACCATGACGACTGTCCGAAGGCCCTGTACGCGAAGCTCGGCTTCGACCCGTTGGGCGTGGTCTACGACTTCCTCAAGCTGCCGCCGGGCGAGAAGCTCCCGTAGCGGTCCAGCCGTCAGCAGCCGGGCCTGCAGCTCTCGCCGATGCCCGCGTTC
>DASQEJ010000088.1:0-18429 GCA_035633715.1 Actinomycetota bacterium
CAGCAGATCGCCCCTCTCCATCACGTGCGAGATGGCGACGCGGTCGAGCCACGCGCCGAGCTCGCGAAGGGCGTCTGCCGCCTCGGTGTCGGCATCGTCTATGGGGGCGAGGTGATGCATGTCGTAGGCGATCTCCGGCGCGGACTCGGACCCCGAGAGGATTGCGAGACGGCGCAGCGGCACCTTGCCGGGCAGGACGTGGGCGGGATCCGGCCGTACGTGGTAGCGAGGCTCCCGCAGGACCGCTACCGCTTCGGGTGGGAGTTGGACGTCCTTTGCCTGGGCGTACTTCGACGCTGCGGAAGGATCGCCCCTGAGGCAGAGGAGGCCGGCGTAGTCGCATCGGTCGTCGCGAAAGCTGTCCTCGCAGTGCCAGTCCAACATTCCGAGAGTGCTCTGACTGGTCTGGGTGAACTCCATGCCCGGCACGGGGACCATGTTCTGCACGATTCGTCCACCGTAGAGGCTTGCATAGTTGAAGGGCTCACCAAGCATGACCGTCACGCTGGTCAGGAGCAGGGCCGCGCTCTGTGCCGAACCGGTCGCGGGGGCCCACGGGGCCGTCGCGGTTGGCGGGAAAGTCACGTCGTCCGGCAGTAGTCCGCGCAGGAGCACGACGTCGCCACCCGGCGCGTAGCGCCGGTACTCGATGACGCGGCGGCGGAGGTCCGCCGGCAGGTGTGGCGTCACTTGGAGCGCTAGATCCACGAACTCGTCCGGCGCCAACGTTTCGAGATCCATGCCTTTAGTCAGTTCGGCGATCGCAGCCCAGACTTCCGCAGCTTCGTGAGGCTCTATCCGGATCTCCGCCGTGGGTTGCTTCGTCGTCGTCTCCACCCAGCCCCCTCTGCAGATACCTTGTCCAGCGAGTTGTCTTACCGGGCAACTTCTCGGAACTCTACTCTCTCGTGGCATTGCCTGGGCCTGAGGAGCGCGACCACGATGGGCGCTTTGACGACGATCTGCTCCACGAAAAGCCTGCGATCTGGTGCGGCGCCGACGCACGCCGACAGCGCGGTGTCACTATTGGGTCCGTCGTGACCAACGTGCTCATGACTCCGCGGTCGACGCGCGCGCACCGAGTCCGCTACCTCTCTGATGGGTAAGCCGGCGGGCACTTCGTCGGCCGCGCTCTTCTGGCGATTCTGGACTGCGGAGACCGCCAGCACCATGGGTTCGGCCGTCACCGGCGTGGCGCTGCCGCTCGTGGCTGTGACGGTGCTGCACGCGACTCCGTTCGAGATGGGTGTGCTCTCGGCCGCGGGCTACGTGGCGTGGTTGGTCATCGGGCTCCCGGCAGGCGCGTTCGTGCAACGGCTGCCGTTGCGCAGCACGCAGGTGGCCATGGACGCCGTGCGCGCCGTAGCGGTGGCCTCCGTTCCGCTCGCGTGGTGGTGGGGTGAGCTGACGATCGCTCACCTGGTTCTCGCCGCGCTGGTGGTGAGCTTCGGCCGTGTGATCTACGACACGAGCGCAGCGACGCTGCTGCCGAGCATCGTCGAGCCCGCGCGCCTGCAATCCCGCAACAGCTTGCTGGCCGCGACAGGCTCGGTATCCGATCTCGCCGGCCCCGCCCTCGGCGGTCTGCTCGTGCAGCTCCTCGGCGCCGTAGCGACGTTGATCGTGGACGTCGTCAGCTATGTGGTGTCCGGGCTGCTGTTGACGACGATACCGGAGTGGCGGATCGCCACTCCGGCAGACCGGCCTGCGGTGCGAACCCTGATCCGCGAAGGCTGGTTCTACGTCTTCCGGCATCCGGTGCTCGCGCCCTGCCTGCGGTTCGCCACGGCCATCAACTTCGTGTGGGGAGGACAGCTCGCGCTCTTCCCGATCTACCTGGTCCGGGACCTGGACGCGCCGGTCGCCCTGGTGGGCTTGTTGCTGGCGTCGGAGGGCGCCGGGGCGCTCGCGGGCGCCGGGTTGACCGCGCGGGCCACCCGCGCGGTGGGCACGGCCCGTGCGCTCGTCGTCGCGGGATTCGCGGCCACCGCCGGCGCTCTGCTGCTGCCCCTCGGCGCGGGCGTCCTGGGCTACGTCCTGTTCGCCTCGGGCAGCATCGTGTTCGCGGGCGCCGTGGCCCTCTTCAGCGTCACCCATCGGACCTACCAGCAGACGAACATCCCGATCGAGCTGCTGCCTCGGGTCGTGGCGACCGTGCGGTTCGTCTCGTTCGGCGCCATACCGGTCGGTGCGCTCCTCGGCGGTGCGCTCGGCGGCCTGGTCGGCAGCCGCGTGGCGCTCGTCCTACTCGGCGTTGCAACGGTCCTGGCGCCCCTGGCCCTGCTCATGTCACCCGTGCGACATAAACGTGACCTGGCTGAGGAGCCGGGGGGGCGAAACCGCTATCGCGGGTAGGAAAGGCGTGGATCGCGAGGTCGTTCGCGATCGAGCAGCTCTAGTCCCGGCGGGCTCGCTTTGCCCCCGAACCCGGCCGGGACGCCGACCCGAGAGGAGTCTGTCCATGTCGAGTCGACACGATCGCGTGGCAGCGATCGACGTCGGTGATTCCGCCCGTCTCCCCGTACCCGTGTGGCGCGACATCGTGGATTTCTGCGCCCGGCACGACGTCGAGATGACCTCGGTTCCCACCGGCGCCGGCCCTGCGGTGCTCGACGCCACCATCCGCAAGCTCGCCGGCGTGGATGCCATCGCGGTCTTCGCATGCCCGGACCCGAACACCCGTCTCGCCCGAGAGGTGCTCGCGGGAGTCCTCGGGACGCAGTCGGTCGTGGGTCTGGACGAATTGCTCGACAAGCGCCGGACGCGTGCACTGTGCCGGCGCCTTGGGATACCGGTGCCGGACGGCCTCGAAGGTCCCGGCCGGCAGATCGCGGAGCGGGCCGCGGAGTTGCTCGCTCGCACCGGCCGGGTCGTCGTCAAAGACCCTGCCGGCCACGGCGGCTTGGGGGTGACCGCCGTGACGGATCGCGCCGAGCTGCTTCGAGCCCTCGCCGGCGACGAGACCGTCGTGGTGGAGGCCTTTCTCGAGGGCGAGGAATTCTCCGTGGAGGCGGTCTGCGGCCCGAGCGGGGTGCAGTTCGTCGGCTGGCTAGCAAAAGGGCGCACCGGCGACAGCGAACACCCACTCACCCGGGTGCGGTACGCGCCCGTGGAGACCGTGCCGGAGACGCTGCGGGCGCCGTGCGAGCGACTGCTGCGCGCCACCGGCTATCACGGGATCGCCGAGGTCGAGATGGTCGTCGCCTACGGCCGGGCCTACATGCTGGAATGCAACCCGCGCACCAGTGGCGTGACGCCGGTGCTGCACTTCTCCGGCCGAGGCTCGTCGTCGCTGCGACTCGTCGCCGACCTGTGCGGGGCGCCTCAGCCGGGTGGGCCCGTAACGGCCGCGGCCGACTTCCCACTGACGGACCGCGAGGCATGGCCGGCCGATCCGCGCGCACACTGCGCCAGACCGCCCGCCCTGTACGAGACACGCGTGTTCATGTGGGGCGAGCCCACCGACCTTCAGGAGCGGCTGGCCCGGCAAGACCCGTCACGCGGAGCCTCGCTCGCCGACCGGGTCCGAGCGGCCGACGCCCTCCTCGCCGGGGAGTCCATGCCGACGGCGAGCTAGCGATGGCCTCCGACCGCTTGTCCGGACTGCGGATCCTCGTGCTCGGCGCGGGCGCGTCGCACGAGCCGGCCTTTGTGACGTGGGCCAGACACGGCTGCCGGACGACCCTCGTCGACGGAGGAGAGTCGGAGGGCTACGAGCCACTCGCGGACGACTTCCTGGCCGAAGAGGTCTACGACCACCTGCACCCCGACGTCGACCGGCTCGCCGGCGTGGCGGCCCGGCACGACGTCGTGCTGACCCTTTCCGACATGGCCCAGGCGACCGCGGCCGAAGTCGCAGAACGGGCCGGGCTGCGCGGGACCGGGGTGCGGGCGGCTCGGCTCGCCCGGGACAAGCACCTCCAGCGCGCTGCGGCCGAGCGCGCCGGCTTGCCCGTCGCCCGGTCCGTCCCGGTCGCCCGGGGCGACGGTATCGACGCGCTCGACCTGCCCGTGCCGCCTCCTGGGGTAGTCAAGCCGGTGGACGCCGGCGGCTCGGCCGCGGTCAGCCTGGTACGAACGCGCGCGGAGCTCGCCGCGGCCTGCGCACGGGCGGTGGCCCAGTCCTTCTCGGGTCGCTGCGTCGTCGAGGAATACCTAGCGGGCACCGAGTGGAGCATCGAGGCACTCGTCGTGGACGGACAGGTCCGGTTCACCTCCCACACCGCCAAGACCCTGGTGGGACCGGACTGCTTCATCGAACGTCGCCACGTCGTCGGCGCGGAACCCGGGCCGGTGGAAATGGCGGCGGTGGACGAGCTGACCCACCGGATGGTGGAGCTGTTCGAGGTCCAGACGGCGCTGTGCCATCTCGAGGTCCGTCTCGACGAGGCTCGGGCCACCCCCATCGAGATGGCGGTCCGCCCGGCTGGGGACGGGATCGTCGACCTGGTCCGGCTCGCCCGGGGGCGGGATCTGTACGCGGAGCTGGTGGCTGCTTTGGCGGACCGCGAGCCGGGCCCCCCGCGCGCCCCCGTCGCTCCGCTCGCCGGGACCGAGTTCCTGATCGCGACCGGCACGGTGCGCCGCACGCCGAGCCCGGCGAGCGTCGTCGGCAGCGCCCCCGGCATTCGGTACGCCGTGACGAAGGCGCATGTGGGCCAGACCCTCGGTGCCGTGGACGCCAACTGGAGGCGGGCGGGTCGAGCCGTTGCCACGGGTGAGTCGGTCGTCGAGTTGGAGCGGAGCCTCACCGCGGCGATGGAGGCGATGGCGGCGGAGATGGGAGTGACCCGCCGGTGACCTCCGGGCCGATCACGGTGTCCTGGCTGGACTCCCTCGCCGGGGTGCCGCGGCCGGTCTGGGACGGCTTGGCAGCGGAAGGCGGGTTCTACGTCTCGCATGGGTGGCTGTCCCTGCAGGAGCATGGTTCGAGCAGCCGCCGCCGCTACGCGGTCGCCACTCGGGACGGTGCACTGGTGGGCGGGCTGTCGGTGGACGAAGTAGAGGTGGTGTCGAACGACTTCTATCGGTTCGGCGCGGTTCTGCCGGAGGGTTGTGCCGGCCCCACGGCGCCGATGACGTTGGTGGGCGGCCGGGGCGGCTATGCCAGCGGCTTCGTTCTCGACCCCCGCGCCGACGACGCCGAACGAACGGCTGCGGTGCGGGCGCTGCTCGCCGAGATCGCCAGCGCGAGCCGCGAACGCGGGCGGGCGGCGGTCTTCTTCTATCTCCAGGACCGGTTTCGTGAGCTGGTCCTTGGGACCTCCGAAATCGACGAACCGCTGCTGGCCCGGCACGACGCGACGTTGCATCTGCCTGGCTCGGAGTGGAGCGACTATCTGGCGAGCCTGTCGAGAGACCGGCGGGGCATGATCCGGCGCGAGGAACGTCGCTTCGCCGCGGCTGGGTACTCGGTCACGGCGGGCGACCTGACCCCGTGGCTGGACGAGGCGGGTCTTCTCCTGGCCAACGTGCAGAGGCGGTACGGCCACGACGCCGACCCGGCCGACATGACCGAGGTCCTGGCCGAGCAGATCGCCGGTCTCGGCGAGCACGTCGCGTTCCTCTGCGCCGACGACCAGCGCCTGGTCGCCTTCGCGCTGGCATTCCCTTTCACTGACGGCAGCCTTTCGATCCGGGCCGTCGGCTTCGACTACGAGCGCCTGCGCGGGGCCGCCGAGTATCCCAACCTCGCGTACTACCGTCCGATCCGGTGGGCGTACGAGCACGGCTTGCGCCGGCTCCACCTCGGCATCGAGTCACTCCACGCCAAGACGCTGCGGGGCGC
The DNA here is from genome assembly GCA_035633715.1 of Actinomycetota bacterium. Taxonomy (GTDB): domain Bacteria; phylum Actinomycetota; class CADDZG01; order CADDZG01; family WHSQ01; genus JALZEG01. The sequence goes on from DASQEJ010000088.1 coordinate 5,789, forward strand.
GCGGTTGGCGCCGCTGTGGGTCGTGCCCCTCGGCTGGTCGTGGTCCGACGCGACGGCAATCCGGCGGGCCAACGCCGAACGTGCCGCCGATCGGGAGAGCTGGTAGCCCGCGGACGTCCCGGTCACCCGCGGACGAGGCGCTCGTCGCCGAGGTAGACGACGTCCACCGCCGTCTCCGCGAGGAACCGTCGCGCGTCGTCGGGTGTGTCGACGATGGGAGAACCGGCGACGTTCATCGACGTGTTGAGCAGCACCGGAACCTGACCGCGTTCCTCCAGCGCCGTCAGGACGGCGTGGATACAAGGGTGCTGGTCGCGTGCGACGGTCTGCACGCGGCTGGTCCCGTCCACGTGCACGATGGCCGGCGCCCGGTCCATGGTCTCCTGCCTGGCCATGTAGGCGTACGTCATGTACGGGGACATGAGGCTCCCGTCGAAGAAGCGCCGCAGGTCTTCGGCCCGGATCATCGGCGCCACCGGACGGTAGGACTCGCGGCCTTTTATCTCCTCGCTAACCCGTACCCGCACCTCGACGCTGCTCGGCACGGCCAGGATCGACCTGTTGCCGAGTGCTCGGGGGCCCGATTCCGCGCGACCGGTGTAGAGCGCGATCACACGGCCGGCAACCAGATCGTCGACCATCGGCACGACGGACGCAGCTGTCGCCTCGACTCCGTGATCCCGGCCGAGGTACGGGCTTCGCGTCACCGTGCCGGGATAGCGATTCCAGACGGCGCCCAAGGATTGTCCGGAGTCGGACGGCATCGCAGGGATGTAGACGTCGGCGTAGATGCCGCTGTTCGCCAGACGACCGTTCGCCACCACGTTCATCGCGCACCCGCCGACCACGGCCAGCCGCGACGACAGCGGGCGGAAACGGGACGCCACCTGTAGCAGCTCTTCCTCCCATTCCTTCTGAACCGTGGCCGCAAAATCCCTGCGTCCTTCGTCGGGCATCCGCGAGTAGGTGTTGCTGAGGCCGAAGCGCTCGAGGAGGTGGTCGACACCGTCGGGATGTGCTTGGTTGACGTCGCCGAGGTTGGCTCGAATACGCGCGGCCAGCCCAGGGTCGTAACGACCGAACGCCGACAACCCCAGCATCTTGCCGGTGTCGGAGGAATGCGCGGTCATGAAGTCCGGCTGGACGGTCATCTGCGTGGCGGTTCCGTACACCCGCCCGGTGAGGAACGTGTCGTCGAGAACGGCCACGCGCTCCACCCGGCCATGGTCGTAGAGGTACATCGAGGCGCCTCCGTCCTCCGACCACCCGTCGGCGCACAACACCAAGCAGTGGTCGAAGCCCGACGGCAGAGCCGTGCCGATGTGGTTGAGATGATGACCGGTGATCAGCGGCGTGAGCTCTCGACGTCCGATCCGGATCGGGTGGGCCAGGTCGTACTTGGCGCTCCACTTGGCGACCAGCACTTCGTCGACGGCATCCTCGTCGGCACCGAGATAGGCGAGCGCCTCTCGGACGACCTCGTCCATCTCCTCCGCGGTGGCTGCGATGTGCTTCACGCCGAGTAGACGCTCGGCCTCGAGGTGGAGCAACGCGCCGCTCTTCGAGGCGACGGTGACGTTCGAATCGTGATCCCCGAAGAAGACCGAGACGACGACGCGATCCCCCCTGTCCAGCACGCCGGAAGACTAACGAGAAGGGCGCCGGGACACCAGCCTGCATCTCGTTGCTGTCACAACGTCGCCACTTCCGTTCGCGGCGGCAGCACGAATGCGTACCCGCTGGTCGCGAGATCCGCGACCAGACTCTTCGGCAACCGACAGGTCTCCATCGAGGGGCACAGTGAGACCTCTACCAGTTGGGACGTTCCAGTGTCGATATCGAGACGTCGTCGTCCACGATGCGGATCGTCGATGCGGACGGCGTCGGCGGAGACGCTGACCCACGGTGGGAGGACATAGAGCGACTCCTCACGGAAGCTCAGCGGGTCCTTCATGCCGTACGCCTCGAAGAAGACGTGCACGAGAGGGTCTTCGTAGCTCTCGTAGATCTTTCGGGAGCCGCCGAAAGAAGCCCTCTGCTCGTCGATCCGCTGCAGGACGCCCGACTTCTCCAGCGGCACGGGCTCCCCGTCGGGCCGGCTGAGCATCTCGAGGATCAGCGCAACCGCCGCGCTCTGCGAGAACGCCTCGCGCGCGCGATCGAGGTCCGCGTTCGGCGCGACGAACGCGGACGCCCTGTCCGCGGCGTGCACGATCGCGTTCGCCAGCAGGACGGGATCGACGACGGGACCCATGGTCGACCGGTGGACCGGCACCGTCGTCAACTGCTGTGGGAACCACTCACGAAACCCGAAGTGGCCCCCCCACGCCGTGGCCACGACCTGATGACCGTTGACCAGGGACGCCAGCACGGATATGCCGAAGTTCTCGTCGGAGTGCAGCGTGGGGGAGACGAGGATGTGCGGCTCGAGATGCACGTGGTCGAACAGCCACTCCCGTGACTTGAACCCGTGCCACGTCACGACGTCCGTGAGGCCCAGGAGCTCGACGAGCCTCTGCAGGTATGCGCCGTAGTCCGGGAAACGAAGGTCCATGTTCGGGCTGCCGAGATTGTCCTCGGCCCCGTAGAAGTCGATGGTGAGCTCCGGGCCTCGGCCGTACGAGGTGCGCGAGATCCACAACGCGAGCAACAGAGTGTGCAAATTCTTCTGCTCCGAGATGCGACCGACGTAGGCCAACGAGGGTGTCGTCAGCCTCGCGTCTCGCTCCCCGCGGTCCACCTCGAACTGATCCACCAGCGGGAACGGGACGGTTTCCACGCGAGCGTTCGGGAAGCAGCAACGGGTCGCGGCCGCATCGGCCTCGCTCGCCACGATGAACGTGTCCTGCTCGGTCAGGACGTCTCTCAGGGGGCCGAAGTAGTGGAAGCCTTCCGTGGCGTCGCCGCAGAGGTAGACAGTCATGGGCGCGTCGACCTTCAGGTGGACGCGGAGGAGGAGAGCGATCCGTTCGGTCTCGGCGGTCACGCACGTGATGACGACGCGCTTCAGCCGTGGAGCAGATGCTCGCAGGGAACTTTCGACCGCGGGCGGAAGCGGCACACACAGCATCGAGACGGTCTCGCCCGTGACCTCTCCGACCCGGGTCCAGGCGCCCTCCAGGGCCGGGATCACTTCCTGCATGCTCCACCACCAGTCTCTCTCCCGGGTGGTCAGAACGAGGATGCCGTCGTCGCGCGACGCCTCCACGATCAGGTGCCCGGGATCGGATGGAGGATGGTGTTCAAGAACGCGCGCGTGCGCTCGTGTGAGGGGTTGGTGAGGACCGTATTCGGGTCACCGTCTTCGACGATTCGTCCCTGGTCACAGAAGACCACCCGATCCGCAACCTGACGCGCGAACCTCATCTCGTGCGTGACGAGCAGCATCGTCACTTCCGAGTTCGCGGCGAGATCCGCGATCACGCCGAGCACCTCGCCGACGAGCTCGGGGTCCAACGCGGACGTCGGCTCGTCGAACAGGAGGACCTCGGGGTCGGTGGCCAAGGCCCGGGCGATCGCGACGCGCTGCTGCTGCCCGCCCGACAGCTTCGCGGGGTAGACCTGCGCCTTGTCCTCCAGCCCGACCTGACGCAGCAGACCGTGGGCCTTCTCGAGCGCCGTACGCCGGTCGACGCCCTGGGCGTACATCGGGCCCGATGCGACGTTCTCGATGGCGGTCATGTGCGGAAACAGGTTGAAGAGCTGGAACACGAAGCCCATACGCTTGGCCGCCGCTCGAACGCGCTTCATGTCGAGCGGTCCCGGCTCGTCCCACACGACCTGCCCGTCGAGCAGCACCTTCCCGGCCGTCGGCCTTTCGAGGCCCATCAGCAGCCGCAACATCGTCGTCTTCCCGGAGCCGCTCCTGCCGATGATCGCCACCTTCTCCCCGGGCGTGACCTGGAGATCGAGCCCGTTCAGAACGGACACGTCACCAAACCGCTTGGCGACGCCGGCGAACTCGATGGCGTATGCGGGAACGGCGGGCGTGCTGGGCTCCATGGACGTCACGCTACCGGTACGTCGCGATCCGTCGCTCGTACATCCGAAGGAGGACGCTCGCCGGATAGCTGACGGCGAGAAAGAAGATCCCGACGAGGACGGTGGGCTCCAGATACCTGAGGTGGTCGCTTCCGATCTGCTGCGATCTGCTCACCACCTCGACGACGGTGATGGTCGACAACAGCGCAGTCCCTTTGAACATGATCAGTACCCAGGTGCCCTGGGCCGCCAGGATCGGCGGCATGGCCTGCGGCAGGATCACCTTGATCCAGGTCTCCCGACGCGGAATGCTGAGAGCTGCCGCGGCATCCCACTGCCCGCGCGGCACGGCCTCGATCCCGGCGCGGTAGGACTCCGCCGTGTACGTCGCGAAGTGCACCCCCAGCGCAATGACGCCCGCAGTCAGGGCAGACAACGTAAGACCCAGCGTCGGAGCCACGTAGAAGAGGAAGTAGAGGTGTATCAGCCCGGGCGTGCGGCGGATGAACTCGGCCCCCGCGCCGACGATCCGGGCAACGAAGAAGCGAGCTTCCACACGCTGGACGAGCGCGAGCGCGAACCCGAGCACCAGCGCGAGCACGGAGGCGAGCACCGTAGCCTGCAAAGTCACCTTGAACGCGTCCAACAGCGGCGGGACGGAGTCCCACGCGTAATCCCAGTCCCATGTCATAGCCCGCCGACCGCCCTTCCCGGGACGATCGCACGCTGCCCTTCCAGCGCGGTCGCGTCGTGGACGCGATAGTGGCCGAGCCTTCGCTCGAGATACTTCACGGCGACGTCGACGATCGAGGCCAGCACGAAGTACACCACCAGCGCGAGCCCGTAGACCGCTGCGGTGCTCTCTCCGGTCAGACGCAGTTGCTGCGCGGTGAACGTGACGTCCACCAGTGTCACGAGCGACACGATCGCCGTGCCTTTCAGCAGGTCGATGAGCAACGTCCCCAGAGAAGGCAACATGATCACCAGCGCCTGCGGGAACACGACCCGCCGGAGCGTCTGCCAGCCGGAGAAGTCGAGCGCCGCGGCGGCGTCCCGCTGACCGGCCGGGACGGCCAGGATCGCCCCGCGCACCACCTCGGCCCCGTAAGCGCCGCAGTTCAGGCCCAGCACGGCCACGCTCGCCTGGAACGGAGACAGCGTCACGCCCCACACCGGAAGCACGTAATAGGCGATGTACAGCTGAACGAGGACGTTGCTCCCTCGGAACACCTCGATGAAGCACCCGACGACGGTTCGCACGATCCACCGTTGCGACAGACGCCCGAGTCCCGCGAGAACCGCCACCGCGACGCAAACGAGCGCGCCGAAGACGAATACCTCGACGGTGACAGGGACGCTCGAGAGCAGCGCTTCGACCATGGCTCTAGCGGGTCCGACCCGTCCATGCGCCGCGCGACCGCTCCCAGGGAACACCCTGCAGCGAGACGGTGTGGGAGGCCATCATCGACAAGAAGGCGAGCTCAGACGGCCTTGCGGCATTCCTCTTCCTGCGTGAGCTTCTCCACGCCCTCGATGGAGTCCTTCGGCACGTTCCACTTCTCGTAGACGGGGGCCAGGGCGTCGTCGGCCTGCGCCCTTCTCAGCTCTTCGTTGAACGCGGTCTGCAGATCCGTCGCATCCTTGGCGAAACCGACCCCGCTGCTGAACACCCCCGTGTCGAGCGGGATGAGCTCCAGGTCCTCCTCGTACTGATGCCCCACGAGGTACCCGAGCGCGATCGCGTCGCTCCCGGTCACGTCGACGCGCCCCGCTTTCATCCCTTCGAGTATCGAGGGCAGGTCGGGAAAGATCACCTGCCTGCCCTCCGGGATCCCCTGCTGCTTCAGGAACTCCGCTCCGGTCGAACCCGCGATCGCGGCCACCTTCAGGTCGGAGTCGACGACGTCTTGGAACGTCTCGATGTCGTCGGGGTTGCCCTTCGGCACGGCCAGCGCATCGGCATACCTGATCAACGGATGGCTGAACAAGATGCTCTTGCACCGTTCGGCCGTGATGTACAGGCCGGGCAGGGCCAAGTCGACTCGTCCTACCTGCAGTCCGGGAATGATGCCGTCGAAGCTCGTCAAGACGGGGATGAACTCGTCGACGCCCAGGCGCCGGAGGACGAGCTCGGCTATCTCCGGGAAGATGCCGACCGCCTTGCCGTCTTCGACGCCTGAGGTCGGCAGCCCCGCGCTCAGGCCCAACTTCGCGCCTTGCGACCGTAGGCGCTCGAGGGTCTCGCCACCCGCGGCGCCGAGGCCGGATCCGTTGTCGTCGTTGCTACCGCATGCAGCCAGCAGGGGTGACGCCGCCACCACTGCCGCAGCGCCGAGCCCGCTTCGAAGCAGCCGGCGCCGCGTCACTCGATTTTCCTGATCCGCCGTCACGTTGCCCCTCTCCCCAGTCACTGTCCGCCCCTTCGTAATCGCGCTTTCGATCCCGACTCAGCCCGCCGTCGGTGACGCCGGTCTATCCACCCCCTGTGCCGGCCGGGACGACCATGGGCACGCGGTCGAGCTCCGTGGCCATCTCGCCGGGCGTCGTCCGGCCGCGCAGCACCTCGCTCGCGAGAATCGAAGCGTCGTAAGTGCCTTGCCAGACCTTCCGGTCGTCGTCGACGAGAAACTCGTCCATGGAGCACGGTCCCGCTGCGCGCTTCGTCCATCGAGCGGGGTTCGGCCGCAGCGGGCCGGGTTGGACGAACGCCGTGGACGCTGCCGGCATCCGTCCGCCGAGACCGAACGGGCCGTTACTCGTCATGCTCGACAAGTCACGATCGAACCGCTCACGGATGCAGTACTGACCGAAATCGATCAGAGAGAGCGGCTCGGCGCCGCCGTTCGAAGGCAGCGAGTACTGGATGTTGATCCGATCGAGCTCGACGCACCGACCGGTCTCCGGCACCCCGAAGAGGTTGGACGCGACATCGCCCGGTACGACGCCTGCGTCCAACAGGAGCTCGCGGTCGCGGCCGTCGCTTCGGACGGTTATGCGCACATCGCGGCCGGCGGGTTCGAGATGAAAGATCGTGGTCGCGCTCGTGACGCCGAGACGGCGGAGGCGAAGCTCCGCCTCGAAGACGAGAAGCTGCTCTCGGCTGCCGAGAAAGGGCAGATCCGACGCCGAAGGCCGCGGCACCGACCGCCGCACTCCCAGTCCGGCGCGGGCGCGTGAACCGTCGGGGCGGTGGAAGTCGAACCCTGCGTCGAAGATCGCGTAGTACGGGACGGTCGTAACGCCGCGCCACCCCTGCGCTGCGAGACAGGCGGACACCAATCGCTCGAACAGGTGCTCCTGCAGAAGCTCCTGAAGCGACGCCAGCCCGGTTTCGTGGTTCCGCGGCCCTGGCGTCGAGCCGGCCGGCACACCAGCACCCTTGACGGCCAATCGGACGCGCGGTCGCTGAGTGGCTGCGACCGCGCCCGGTGGCGGGCAGGCATCGACCTCACAACAGCGCCCTTGGCGGGGGCCGCGATGCGATGGTCGCACGACCCCGTCGTGCGGAATCGGCTCGTGCGGCCCGTCGTGTCGTACCTGCGACAGGCTGACGACGGCAGCCGATCTCGTCAGCCACTGGTCGATGCGGTCTTCGTCCGCTCGCCGGCGAATCGACGTCTGGCGGCCTGGGCCGAGAGCGCGGCCAACGAACCGATGAGCAGGACGAACCCACGGCATGTCAGCTGCGAGCAGTGCGTGGTCGACGAGAACCGGTGTCGCGTTCGTCAAGCCGACTACTGGCTCCGACGAGAGCTCGCTCGCCTCCGCAGCCACGGAAACCCTTCGACCGTGCGGTTGGCTCAGGCGTCGGGACTCGAGGGGTCGGCTAGGCGTGCCTCAGCGGACAACTGTTCCGCCGAGCTGATCGCCGCGGCCACCTCGGCTGAGGAGAGGAGCTCCGGTGACGCCCGCAGGTTGTCGGCCAATCGAGCGACCGCGCGAGCGCTCCGTTCAAGCTCCTCGAGTGCGGTCTCCAGCGATTGATCGTCTCTGTCCATGGCCCCCCCACAGCGTCGGTGGCGCGAAGTCAGGGCGCTTCGTCCCCGCTTCGCGTTCGTCTCCACGCTACGCCAAATTTACCGTCAAATCCACGTCTCCACGGCGGTGTCGTTGCCGATCCGAACGACCCTCCCGTGCGCGTATGGTCGGCGCATGGGTTCTGAGCACGAGGAGAGACGCGCCGTTTGGGACGAGATGGCCCCCGGCTGGGACCGCCATCGCGACTTCATGTGGCGCACCACCCGGCACGTCGCGGAGTGGTTGGTCGCGCAAATTGGCCCGCGGCCCGGGGACGTGATCCTCGACCTCGCCGGGGGGCCCGGCGAGGTCGGGTTCCTCGCCGCCGAAGCCGTGGGCGCGTCGGGCAAGGTCATCGCGACCGACTTCGCTCCTCAGATGGTCGACGTCGCGCGGAGACGCGCTGCCGAGCGCGGCCTCGCGAACGTCGAGGCGCGCGTCCTCGACGCTCAGGACGTGGACCTCCCCGACGACGCGGTGGACGGGATCGTCTGCCGCTGGGGCTTCATGCTGATGCTCGACCCCGCCGCTGCCCTCGCTGAGAGCCGCCGCGTCCTGAAGGACGGCCGCCGGCTGGCGTTCTCCGTGTGGGCCGGGCCGGACGAGAACCCGTGGGTGACCACGACGGGGATGACCTTGATGCAGATGGGGCACGAGCCGCGCAACGACCCGTTCGGCCCCGGCGGCATGTTCTCGATGTCTGACGCCGGCACGATCCGATCGCTCGTGTCGGGTGCCGGGTTCGACGTGATCGAGATCGAAGAGATGCCGGTGCGATGGGAGTACGCATCGTTCGACGAGGCCTGGTCGTTCATGACGGAGGTCGCCGGAGCGCTGGCCACGGTCGTCCGGCAGCTTCCGCCCGACGAGGTCGCGACCTTCCGCGCTGCGCTCGAGGCCAACGAAGAACCGTTCCGCACCGAGGACGGGGGCCTCTCGTTCCCCGGGCTCACCATCAACGTATGCGCGTCCTAGCCGAGCGAGCCCTCCGAGCGGCTTTCGACCCTGAGGGGATTCTCAGGGTTCACGGGGGACGAACGAGGGTCGACCCGGATATCGGTAGATGCGGTTCATCGCACAAGATGTCTCGATGGGAACTACTTCGACGGAGCGCGTCGATACGCCGAGATGGGACGCTCAGGCCCGACGGCGCGCTCGGCGCGCGCGGCCCCGCCTCCGCCTGACGCGGCGCGGCCGCAGGTTGGCCATCGTCGCAGTCGCATGCACCGTTGGGATCGCCGGGACGGTGTCGCTGACTCGGGAGACCGCTCCCCCACGTCCCGAAGAGGTCCGCGGAACGCCGGCGTGGGCGAGGGTCCATTACGGACGTCCCGACGCTCCCGCCTTCAGGTCACGTCACATCACCACCATCGACTTCCTCGGGCGCCCGATGTTCGTGCACGAGAAAGCGGCGCGTCACTTCCTGCGCCTCGAACGGCTCTTCGAGGCCAGGGCGCCGGAGTACGCGGCCGCAGTCGCGCTCGGCGAGGTCGACGACTGGAGCTACGCGAATCGAGCGGTGCGCGGTGAACGGTCGCGCAAGTCCAACCACGCGTTCGGGCTGGCGATCGACGTCAACGCGCTGACGAACGTGCTCGGCACGACCGGCGACATGCCGCAGGAGGTCGTCACTCAGTGGGAGATCGAAGGAGGAGATTGGGGCGGCGACTGGTCCCGTCCCGACCCGATGCACTTCGAGACGCACTTGACCCCCGCGGAGATCACCGAGCGATACCGCCCCGACGGGACGCCGAGGCCCTGGTACCTGGAGGAGCTCGTCGGCGGCTAGAAGACCGCGTGCGCACCTGCGTGATACAACGCGAGGAACATCAGTAAGGGCGGACGGAACAAGGCGCCGGCGCAGGGACTGCTTTACGACGCGCGCGACCTCGCACGGCGCCGCCGAGTGAGGGGGACGCTCAATGTCCAACCGGGCCAGCACCTTCTTCGTGCAGTCGACGTACGGCGGGGCCGGGAACTTCGAGGTCGTCACCGACAGTCCCAACGACGGTCACCGCGGGCTCGTCCACCGCTGGCGCGACAACGACAACCCGGCGTTCCCGTGGATCTACGCCGGCCACTTCTACCGCGGGCGGTACGTGATCCGCCGGCCGTCGGTGATCCAGGACCGCGCCACCGGCTCCGGGCGTCTGCAGGTCGTCGCGATAGCGACGGGCGCTGACGGACGGACCGCGCTGCGCCACTTCGTCCGCGCCAACAACCCGACGTGGGCATGGGGAGCCTCGCCGGAGGAGCTCCCGGGCAGCGCGGGTCTCGACTTCTCGAGCAACCCCGCGCTGATCGAGAGCTCGCTCCGGCCCGTCCGGCGACTGGAGGTCTTCGCAGCGGTTCGCTCGGGCGGCATCGCGCGCTGGTGGCGGACCGACGCGGGATGGGAGCACGGCGGCACGGTTCTGACGGAGCTCGGCGCCGTCGACGCGATCACGGTCGTCGAGAGCACGTTCGGGCGGCTCGAGATGCTGATCCGGCGCGGCCCCCGCCTCGAGCACCTCTCGCGTCCGGCGACGGCTCCCGACACCGCGTGGTCCGCACCGGCCGCGATCCTCGAGAACGCAGCCGGCGTTCCCGGCTTCGTCCACGGCCGTCACGGCCCCAACGGCAACTTCGAGGTCGTCACCGCGGACACGTCGGGCGGCCTCACCGGAACGTGGGCCGACACGAGCGACCGCGACAACCCCAGATGGATGGGCGGTTACACGATCAGCGGCCCGGTCGGCGGGGCGGCCGGTGACCTCGACGCGGTCGGCCTCGTGCAGAGCACGTTCGGCACCCCCGGCGCCGGCAACCTCGAAGTGTTGCTGCGCCGGGCCGGGAGGACGTACTTCTGCTGGAGGATCGACACGCCACCGTGGACGTGGTCGCCGGTGTTCCCGATCGCGAACGACCCGCCCGACGAGAGCGCGGCGCTACGGCGCACCGACACGCTCGAGCGGCGGCTCGCCGGTTGCGACGACCTTCGCGCCGCGATGGCTTGGGAGACCGCGACCGGGGACCGGCTCGTCTACGACGCGTGGAGTCGCGCCCAGAAGGACCGCCTCAACGACCTCTTCGCGCGCCTGCTCGACGACCGCGACCTCGCACTCCCGTGCCCCGACCCGAACAGGAACATGTCGCTCCGGCCGCGCCCGAGCGGCATCACGGCCATGTTCCTTACGGCCGCCGAAGCGTTCGAGATCTACGCGGCCCACGTCGCGCACGTCTTCTACCTCGAGGCGACCGGGCGCGTCGGCTGGTCGATCCTCGACCTCCCGTCCGCGGAGCTCCAGGAGCTCCTCTCGTCGGATCGCTACCACACGAGGATCCTCGACACGCCTTTGGCAACGGCGCCGGAGCCCTACTATCCCGCGCACATCCGTCCCAATCGCGACTACCAGCTCCCGTATCGGGTGCAGGTCTCGGGACGACCCCTCGGGCTCCTGTGCGATCCCAGGATCGGGTGGCGCTTCCTGCGCGGGACCAACTCGTCGACGCGCGAGGACCTGCTCGGCCCCGACGAAGAGACCACCCTCGCGAACATCTCGTGGTGGGCTTCGAAGAACCTCGCGCACGGAGGCGAGCCCGGCGTCGACGACACCCGCGCGTACTACGCGACTCACACTTACCTGCAGGACCGCCTGCGCGCAGAACACCGCGACTGGGGATCGGGAAGCTTCACGGGAGTGTGGGCGCCGCAGGGGTGCCAGAACGCGTCGACGCTCCTCCACGACCTCGCGAGGAGCGTCAACATCCCGCTCCTCGCCGTCACGGTTCTACAGGGGACCGGCTTCGCGCATCAGGGGCTGCTGTTCCGCTGGCAGAGACCGGACGTCCGTCATCTGCAGCACACGGACGACGTCTACATCGCGCTCCGGATGGCGCCGTTCTTCTCGCTGCGCCCGGACGGGACGGCTGCGTCGGCGGCCGAGGCGCGCCGGCACTTCTTCGAGGTCCAATGGAGCCGGCCCGAGGCCCTCACCGCGGCCGGCTTCCGTCTCTCCGACAACTACGACCCCATCCGCCGCCCATCCGAGGACACGCCGCACGCGAACCCCGACGGCGGAGGCTGGGTCATGGGAACCGACATCCATTCGTTCGCGCTGGAGAAGCGGTACCAGCTGTGCAGCTGGCGGGAGTTCGTGGAGGAATACTGCAGGGGCACGATGTCGGAGGCGCGGCTCACGTCGCTCGGGGCGAGGTTGTTCCGCCCGTTCGCGGAGTACCAGGCGAGGGCCCGTGCCGCCGCGGCGGCCTACGGGGGCTGCGCGGGGATGGAGACGTCGACGAGGGCCTGGGAGGCGGAGTCCGGGAGACACGTGTGGGTCGACCGGTGACCGGCCGAGCCCCGCTCCCGGCCGTGGTCGCTGTGCTCCGCGTCACCACATCGCGACCGGCGTTCCGAGACGCTCGAAGCGTGAAGACGGTCGACGTCGCCGGGACGGGGCTTGCGCGCGAGCCGACGGACGAACCCGCGCTGCAACGGCTCGCCACGTCCGTTGCCGGGCACTGCGATCCCGCACTGGTCGTGACCTATCTCGCGGAGGGTCGTCTCGTCGGGTATTCAGTCGTCGCGGCAAAGCCGCCCGAAGCACACGCCGTCGCCCGCCACGCCCGGGCAAGGGCTGCCTCACTCGGTGCCACTTTCG